>JADFHG010000298.1 GCA_022567365.1 Planctomycetota bacterium
GTCGCGCTCCGACGAGAAAGTAGCGGCCGCCCCCCGTGGCGGCCGTAGGACGGCGATAGCGGTCTCGAAAGCCACGTCCGCCACGGGGGGCGGACGCTACTCGCAGTTTTTCAACGGGCTGCTAGCGCTGTCAACTTAGGGAACACGCGCCGACAATGGCGGGCGAGAATGAGCAACGAATCGAAACGGGGTGTGCCGTGCGGCGCGGGCAAGCCCGCCTGCGGGGCCGCGCGCAAGGGTAACGTGATTGCACAACGGGTACGCGCCTCCGTCGCATCACTTCAAACCGGCGGGAATCCACATGGGCGCGGTCATCGACGGTCCTGATCAATGCGAAGAATCCTCCTGACCTTCTCCCTCTGCTTGATCGTCGTCACCGGCGGCGCCGGCCTCGGGTATCTGCTCTACGCCCAGCGCACGGAACCGCCGCGACGGGAGTTGGGTACACTCCCGCCGCTCGCGACGAGTGTGACCCTCACACCGCAAACCGTCACCGATCGTTACGTCGGGTACGGCGTGGTCGCGGCCGATCGCGTGGCCAACGTGGCTGCCGAGATCAGCGCGATCGTCAAGGAGAGGGTCGCAGGGATCGAAGCCGGCGATGCCGTTGCCCAGGGCCAGCCGCTCATCGAGCTGTCGAGCGACGAGTATGAGCACAACCTTGCCCGCGCGCTCGCGCTTGTCGATGCGGAGGAGGCCCGGCAGGGCGAGTTGAACGCGGAAAGCGAAGGCCTTGAACGGTTACTCGAGACCGCCGACCGCGAGCTGCAGGTCGCCGCAAACGAGCGCACCCGCCTCGGTGAACTCATCGAGCAAAACATGGCGGCGAAGAAGGAGTTTGATTTCGCCAACCTCGCCTACCACCGGGCGCTTCGGGTGAAACAAAGCTACGAGATGGATCTGGCGGTCATCGGACCGCGCGCCCAGCGCGCCGCCGCATCGAAACGGAGCCTCGAGGCGGACGTGGAACTCGCCCGTCTCAATCTCGCGCGGTGCGTGTTGCGCGCCCCTTTTTCCGGGGTCATCCGCTCCATCGAGGTCGATGCGGGCGATCGGGTCGGTCCTGGGTCGCCCGTGCTGTCCATCGTGGATGCGTCGCGTTGCGAGGTGCCGGTCCAGCTTCCGGCGGGCGTGTACAACGGCGTGGTGATCGGAGCGGCATGTCGGCTCGAATCGCCCAGCGCACCCGGACGATCGTGGTCCGGGGTCGTGAGCCGGATCGCGCCGGTCGCCGACGAACGAACCCGGACGTTCGCCGTCTACATCGATCTCGATAACACCACGCAGGAATATCCGGTCTTACCCGGGACGTTCCTGCGCGTGATCGTCGATGGTCCGACGCATCGCGACGCACTGCTTGTCCCGCGCGGCGCCGTGCGTAATGGGCAGGTGCTCATCGCGGAAGGAAACGTCGTCCGGCGGCGACGGATCGAGGTCGCCGGGTTGATCGGCGATAAAATACGCGTCGCAAGCGGCCTCAGTCGCGGCGATCGCGTCATCACGTCTCACCTCGAGTCCCTTGACGACGGTGCGCTCGTCCGGTTGGCGGCCGGCGCCACCCCGGTTGCGCGGAAGTCGGCGACCACCCCCACGGACGGATCGGGAGCCTCTCAATGACGAGTCTTCCGAGCTTCAGCGTCAAGAACCCCGTTCTGATCAACCTCTTCATGGTGACGATCCTCATCGGCGGGGTCTATTACGGCCTGACGTTGACCCGCGAGATGTTCCCCGAGTCGCGCCCGGATCAGATCCTCGTCACAACGCTTTATCCCGGCGCCACCCCGGCCGAGGTCGAAAAAGGAATCACGCTGAAGATCGAGGAGAAAGTCAAGGACATTGAAGGGGTCGAGAAAGTGGTCTCGATCGTCGGCGAGGGCGTCAGCCGCATTATGGTCGAGTTGGAAAGCGGCAACGACGACATCGAGAAGGCGTTGGACGACGTCAAGTCGGCGATCGACTCGATCCCGCTCGAGGACTTTCCCGAGGATGCGCTCGAGACCCGGGTTGCGCAATTCGAGCCGAAGTTTCCCGTCATCCGAATTTCGGTGTCGGGCGACTTGGATGACCGTCGGCTCAAGGACGCCGCCGAGCGCCTGCGCACCGACATCCTCGCGCTGCCCGACGTGAGCACCGTGACCCTCACCGGAACCAAGAAAGACGAAATCAGCGTCGAAGTCCGCCCGGAAAAGCTCATCGAATACGGCCTGTCCTTCATGGACATCGCGGACGTGATCGCTCGAACCAACCTCGACCTGCCGGGCGGGCAGATCAGAACGGCAGGCGCCGTTGTCGCCGTGCGGACGCTCGGGGAAACGGATATCGGCGAAGAACTCTACGACATCGTCATACGAGGCGACGCCGCCGGCCGGATTGTACGCCTCGAGGACATCTCGACGATCATTGATGGTTTTGAAGACGTCGACTTGTCGGGGCGTCTGTTTACAAAACCGTCGGCGACCGTGACCGTCTCCAAGTCGGCCGATCAAGACGCGATCAAGATCGCCGCACAAGTCCGCGCCCTCGTCGCGGGCAAGACCGGTCAGCCGCTCGAGCGGGACTTTGGTGACGCCTTTCTCGCTCGACTTTCCGGTCGAGACCACATCGCGGAGATCTACGACGCGGCCGCCGCGGATCCGTATCCGGCGACAGTCCGCCTCCACGCGTACGCCGATCTTTCACGCTACGTTTCGGGCCGGTTGGACCTCCTGAAACGCAACGGCTCGTGGGGCTTGGTGTTTGTGTTCCTCTCACTGCTGTTCTTCCTTCACTGGCGCGTGGCGTTTTGGGTCATTATGGGGTTGGTGCTGGCGATTTGCGGCTCGCTGATATGCATGCACTTTCTCGGTCAAACACTGAATCTGATCACGATGTTCGGGCTCATCGTCGTCCTCGGGCTCCTGGTGGACGACGCGATCATCGTGGCGGAACACGTATACACGAAGCTCGAATCGGGCGTCGAATCGGAGCGGGCCGCCATCGAGGGGACCGAGGAGGTCACCTGGCCCGTGGTCTGCGCGATCACCACGACGATCGTCGCCTTCGTGCCGCTGATGCACATCGAGGGGCAAATAGGCGATTGGATCGGTGTCCTTCCGGTAATCGTGTGCATTGCGCTTTCGGTGTCGTTGATCGAGGCGCTGACCATCCTCCCGTCGCACTTGGCGCACGGGCTGCGGCCCATCGCGAGAAACGGCAACGGCGATCGCGCACGCGAGACCGGTCCTCTGGGGTCGCTTGTGCGCCGGATTCGCCAATCCCAAATGCGGCTGTTCGGGCGCGTGTTCGCCGCACGCTACGAACGGCTTTTGCGCTTGGCTGCGACCAATCGCTACGTCACCGCAGCCTGTCTTGTCGGCGGTCTCTTGATTACCTTCGGTGTCGTCGGGGGCGGCCACGTCAAACGGATATTCCTTCAGAAAATGGACTCCGAGTCGGTCATGGTCAATCTGACGATGGCCATCGGCACGCCGATCGACCGAACGCTCGAGGCGATCAGTGTGGTGGAACAGGCCACGATGCAACTCGACGAACTCGCAACGCTTTACACCCTGCTCGGGGCGCAGTTCGACGACATCGGCGAGGTCACAACACCGCAATCCCATCTCGCCGCCTTGTTCATCGAGCTTTCCGGAAGCGAGGAGCGCACGCGCACGAGCGACGAGATCATCGCCGACTTGCGAAGGCGTACCGCGGGCATTCCAGGTGTCAAACGGCTGGCGTTCGAGGCCATCCAAGGCGGGCCGGCCGGCGCGCCGATCCAGCTCGAGATCAGCGGTGAGCGAATCGACGATCTCCTCGCGGCCGCCGAACATTACAAACGGATGCTCGGGCAATTCGACGGTGTCTTCGACATCCAGGACGACTTCGACGCCGGTAGACGGGAGATCCAGGTGGCGCTGCTCGACTCGGGTCGGGCGCTCGGGATCACCACCGATTCGCTCGCGACACAGGTCCGCGCGGCATTCTACGGGCTCGAGGCGCGGAAAGTGCAGCGCGGGCGCGAGGACGTCAGGATCATGGTTCGCTACCCGTCCGAGTTCCGACGTGGGGTCTACGATCTCGAGTCCATGTATATCGCCACGCCGACCGGAACGCAGGTGCCGCTCAGCGAGGTGGCCACCCTCACCGAAGGGACCGGATTTAGCACGATCAAACGCAAGAACCAGCGTCGCACCGTGACCATCAAGGCAGACGTCGACGACGCCGTGACCGACGCCGACACGATCATGAACGAGATGCTCGCCCCGACGTTCCCCGAAATGCGGCGGCGTTTCCCCGGCATGACGATGGAGTTCGGCGGCAACAACCTGGAAAACCGCAAGGCATTCGGCTCGATCAAACAAAGCTTCGTCATCGCCCTGCTCTTGATCTACACCATCCTCGCGGCCCTGTTCAAGAGCTACATCCAGCCCCTCATCGTCATGTGCGCGATACCGTTCGGTCTGATCGGCGTCGTCGCCGGACATTACGTCATGGGGTATCCGATGACCATCATGTCGATGATTGGCATGGTCGCCCTCACGGGAATCGTCGTGAACGACTCGATGATCCTCGTCACGTTCATCAACCGCCTCGTCGCAGCCGGCACGCCGCCGTTCGAGGCCGTCATCGCCGGCGGAAAGGGCCGGCTCCGCGCGATCCTGCTGACGTCAATGACCACCGTGCTCGGTCTCGCGCCGCTCCTGGCCGAACGGTCGTTCCAGGCGAAGTTCCTCATTCCCATGGGCGTCGCGATCTCCGGCGGACTCATCTTCGCCACCGTGTTGACGCTGTTGGCCGTGCCCGCGTTCTATTTGATCGCGCTGGATGCCAAGACCCTGTTCGCGTGGATCATCGGTGTCGGCGGTCAAGCCGAGCACGGTTGGGGTAGTGGGAACACGTCCGGGGGCGAGCGTGCCGCGGTGCTTTAGTGTAGTTTGTCACGCTGTTGGCATCTTATCCGAACCGCGATCGTTAGCAGCCCGTTGAAAAAAGAGGACTGTGTGTGTGGCACCTGTTTTCGACCGGTGAAAACAGGTGTGGCACCGGCTAATAGCCGGTGATAAGACGGGCTATTAGCCCGTCCCACACTTTTTCAACAAGCTGTTAGGGAGCGGACCGAGGGATCCTGGGTCCATGACAGAATCGGTGCGCGGGC
>JADFHG010000299.1 GCA_022567365.1 Planctomycetota bacterium
CGAGATCACGAGCCAGGCGGATCTCGGCGGCATCGGCGGGGTTTTTGGAGGCGCCCCCAATCCGGGCGGGCTGCTCGGCCAGACCTGGATCGCAACGGACGTCTCCAACGGCCCAAGTCGAGGCAACGTGTATCTACTTTCCTCCGTGGATCCGCCTGACGGATCGGATCCCCTCGACATCGGTTTCGCCAGAAGCCTTGACGGTGGACTCACCTGGGAACCGCCCACGATCGTCAACGACGATTTCGTCCTCGGCTCTTGGCAGTGGTTCGGAACCCTGTCCGTCGCCCCGAACGGACGGATCGACGCCGTCTGGAACGACACGCGCAACACCGGGCTAAACCATCTCTCCGAACTGTATTACGCCTATTCGCCGGACGCCGGCACGACTTGGTCAAAGAATGTGCGGGTCGGTCCCATTTTTAACAGCCATGTGGGTTGGCCGCTCACTAACCATAAACTCGGTGACTACTACCACATGGTCTCCGACGATACCGGCGCCAATCTCGCCTACGCGGCCACGTACAACGACGAACAGGACGTGTACTTCCTGCGCATCGGATTCCCGGACATCGACACCGATCGCGACATCGACCTGCGCGACTTCGCCGGTTTTCAGAACTGCTTCTCCGGCGAGGGAGGCGGTGTGTCCGAAGGCTGCGGGCTATTCGACGTCGACCGAGACACCGACGTCGATTGGACGGACTACATGGGCCTGAGCAACCTGCTGGTCGGACCGTGAGGTGTACGATTGCGCGAGAGCGCGTCCGCCGGTCTTACGCCCCGACGTATACGAGCACGCTTCGCGCGGAGCCGCGTCGGCGGTGCTCCCATAGGTAGATTCCCTGCCACCTGCCGAGCCCCAGTTTGCCTTGGAGGATCGGGATCGAAAGCGTCGTCGCGGTCAGTGCGGCCTTGATGTGCGACGGCATGTCGTCCGGGCCTTCGTGGGTATGCGTGTACAAAGGGTCGTCTTCGGCGACGAGCCGATTCAGCCAGACCTCGAGGTCGCGGCGGGCGGAGGGGTCGGCGTTTTCCTGAATGGTCAGGCTGGCGGACGTATGCTGGATCATTACCGTGCAAAGACCGTCGGTCACGCCGGTCCCGGACACGGCGGCTTGCACGTCGGCGGTGATGTCGAGCAGACCTTGACCGCGCGTTTGAATCGTGAGTCGATGAGTCATATTGCGAGAGCGTTTCCCGATTTCGTATTCCGGATCCGAGGAAAATCGCAACGAATCAAATGCCGAGAGATCGCGCGGGCTGAAGCCCGCGGCTCGGAACACGGAAGCGGGAAATACTCTAACGGCCCAGGTTGCCTCCGGCAACGGGCCAGCCCGCTTGCGGGTGCCGGTGTTACACGCAGGTTGGACTCAATCAATAAGCTGGCTAATGCATCTGCCGGTCGAGTTCCTCGTGGTAACGCCGCATGACCGCCTGTCGGGTCACCAGTCGGGTGACGAGTTGGCCGTCGTCCGGATGACAGACCGGCAGCGACGACACGTCGTTGTGCGCGAACTTGTCGAGGACGACGTCGAGTGTTTCATCGGGCCTTAACGCGGGCACGCCCGGACGCAGAAGCTCGCCGACCAGTAGCAGCGAAACGGACTCGGGTTGGAGCAGCGCGGTCCGAACGTCTTGCCCGACGACCATTCCCTGATATTTGCCCTCCTCATCGACAACGATGAAATCGGTCGAGTCCGTGGTGCCGGCCAGATCGAGCAGCTTCTGGAGCGGGTCATCGGCCATGACTGTCGGGACCGGGCGCGTATCAACGTCCATGATCGAAATGCGTTTCAGGATCGTCAGATCGGCGAGCGACCCGAGCCTTACGCCGCGTCGCCTGAGCTTGAGCGTATAGATGCTGTCGCGTGAAATGAGTTGGGCGCCGGCGGTCGCGATGATGGCCGCGAACATGACCGGCAGGATGACTTTCGGCTCACGGGTGATCTCGTAGAGCATCACGATCGCGGTAAGCGGGGCGTGCGTCGTGCCGGCGACCATCGCGGCCATCCCGACGAGGGCGTATGCGGTCACGCTCGACTGCGGCACCAGCCCAAGCTGATGCAGCGTCAGCCCGAAGGCCCCGCCCAGCGTCGCCCCGAGCAGGAGCGACGGGGCGAATACACCGCCCGATCCGCCGCTGCCGAGGGTGAAACACGTCGCGAGGGTCTTCAGGACGAAGATCACGAGCAGCCCGCTCGCGCCGAACTTGAAGATGTCCGGGCCGATGGTTTGCTGGATCAACGGGTAGCCGTTGCCGAAGAAGGGCGGCATGCCGGCACCGGCGCCTCCCGTGTTCGTGCCGAGGACGTAGACGACGCCGAGCACGCCCAGGCAGATCGCGCCGATGGCGGGCTTGACCACTTCCGGCACGTTCAGCAAATCGGCGACGTCCTCCGTGAAGTAGAGCGCGCGGATAAACATGACCGCGGCGACCGCGGCCATGATCCCGAGGATCAGAAAGAACGGCAGCTCGGCACCGGCGAAGACGTATTGCGCCTGCTGAAACGTGTGGACCTCGAAGATCGCGACGTCCTGGAGTTCCCCGCTCGTGCGGAGTGCGTGCATGATCGAGCAACTGATGACGCTGGCGAAGACGACCGGTGAGAACACGCGGAATGAGAAATCCCGCAGAAAGATCTCGAGGGCGAACATGACGCCGGCGATCGGCGCGTTGAAGATGGCCGATATGCCCGCCGCCACGCCGCAGGCTACCAGCACGCTCATGTTCTTTCGGTCAATTCGCAGAAACTGCCCGACGCTGCTGCCGATCGCGGCACCGATCTGAACGATGGGGCCTTCCGTACCGGCTGACCCCCCTGATCCGATGGTCAGCGCGCTGGCGACGGCCTTGGCGCCGGCGACGCGCGGACGGATCTCGCCGCCCTTGCGCAAGATGGCGTCCATGACTTCCGGAACGCCGTGGCCCTTTGCTTCACGGGCGAAGTAGCGCGTGATGAACCCGACGGCAAGGGCGCCGACGACGGGCAGAACCACGAGCATCCACACGCGACCGCGGTAGAGTCCGGCGTGGCTGCCGTCAGCGCCGTTGCCATATACGTACTCGCCGGCATATTCGATCACGCGATAGAAAAGATTGGCGAAGACACCGGTGGCGGCGCCGATGACAATAGAAAGGAGGATCAGGAAGTACTCGTCCTTGAACCCGATCTTCGAGGTCCAGCGGACGAGGCGCATCCTCAATCGCTGACCTACGATAGCAAGGTTTCTTGTTGACGCGGGCACGTGCGGTTTCCTCGCTCGAATAGCCGATACGGACGCGAACAGTAGCGACCGCCGGAACAACCCGCAAGCGATTCGCGACATTCGCTCCGCCCGCACGGTCCGGACCGTCGCTTGCCGGCTCGATCAACGTGGATGGTCGGTCCGGCTCGAGGGGGGGCACGTGTGGTATTTGCCGATCGCCGTGCGAGCGTTGATACTTGTACCGGCCACGCATTGTCGGGCTGCATCTATGGTAGTGATTCAGAATTGGGGAGGCGGATCGTGATCCGAACCGCGCCGGCCAGGAAGCGGCTTGATCCATGAAAGCAAGGCCCCTCCCCCACGGTCGGGGCTCGGATAAGAGGCCACCTGCTTGAATCACTACACTATGAAGTGCGTCGGCGTGCCTTTGGGGGTTGGTAGCGAGAGAAAAAAATGGACGAACCCATCACAACGAAATCGGTCCGTCTCGGACGCGACGTGTACATCGCGCCGACCTCGTACGTCGCCGGAGACGTGGTGCTCGGTGACGAATGCACCGTCATGCACCACGTCACGATTCGGGGCGACATCGCGCCGATCCGGATCGGTCGTCGCGTCAACGTGCAGGATGGGGTCGTCATCCACACGCCGCACGGCGTGCCGTTGGAAATCGGCGACGAAGTGGGCATCGGGCATCGTGCCGTTGTCCACTGCCGGCGCGTCGCCGAGCAGACGTTGATCGGAATTGGGGCCATCGTTCTCGACGATTGCGAGATCGGCAGCAGGTGCATTATCGCCGCCGGTTCAGTGCTCGCGCCGGGGACCGTCGTGCCGGACGGAAAGATGGTGATGGGCGTACCCGGTCGGATTGTTCGCGACCTGACCGAGCGCGATTTTGAAACAATAAGGCACGTCGTCGAAAGCTATGTGAGTCTCGGGCGGCGGCACGCCTCGGGCGAATTCCCGAATATTCACGATCGATAAACGAATACGACATTGCGATCATGCCTGGCAATACCGCTCATCTTCACTCTCGACAAAAGCGGCGCGCGCGACCAGGCCGGCCTCGGGCAGTCCTAACTCGGCAAAACGCGAGCCGCGGGCGTTCGGCGGTCGATCGGCCCCTGGATTCCGCAACGTCCTCAGCGCCGGACGGTTATAATCCCCACGGGGTCTTCCAATGGCCGAACGGCCTCCGATCGCCACAATCCGTCATGGTACGATGCGCGCCGCGGTCAGGGAGGAAATGGGTCGGCAGACGCGTTGTGAAGACGTGCATCGGAAAATGCGCCGCAAAGTGGCAATTTTGTGACAAATACGGGCGGGTTAGAAACGTCATACTGTTTGGCGGCGGTGGCGACTCGGCAATCGGCCGGGTCTAACGTTAACCGGAGAGTCTAATGTCGAGCCAGGG
This sequence comes from Planctomycetota bacterium, assembly GCA_022567365.1. Lineage (GTDB taxonomy): Bacteria > Planctomycetota > Phycisphaerae > UBA1845 > UBA1845 > JADFHG01. The sequence continues at coordinate 4,625 of JADFHG010000299.1, forward strand.
TGGCACTGACAATCCACTCCCTTCGAGCGGCTCCGGACCTCGGATTCCCCATGGCGGGGACGGTGTCCTTGGCCTGCTGGGTGATTTCGAGCTGCTTCGTGAGATCGGGCGCGGGGGCATGGGTACGGTATACGAGGCGCGCGAGCGCGCGCTTGACCGTACCGTCGCTGTTAAGGTGCTCAACCGCCACGTCAGTGCGTCGCCGATCGATATCACCCGGTTCAAGCGTGAAGCGCAGGCCGCCGCCAAGCTGCACCACCCGCATATTGTCCCCATTTTCGCGCAAGGAGAAGAGGATGGGATATACTACTACGCGATGGAACTCGTGGACGGCCACACGATCGGCGCCGTCATTCAGACGGCAATCGACGCCCGAAACGCGGGGGCAAAGTCGCTGGATCTCGACGAGACCGTAGTCCTCTCCGATCGCACACCGAAGGTCGATCCGCATGCGACAACCGTTGCCGCTTCGCCGAGCAGCTCGAGCCCCGACGGCGCCGGGATGGA
>JADFHG010000300.1 GCA_022567365.1 Planctomycetota bacterium
GGGCAACGGGCATGATGGAACCTCCATGTTCTCATTGCTGCCATTCCTATTCCATCTATCAGTCATCGGCACAGCCTCGCCGGAGCGCCAGAATAGTCGTACTATTTATGAAACGCGGTACTAGGTAAATACGAAGTGTCCGATTGCATTCCGTGCGATATGACTTCCGACGACCCCGGCCGTTCGACACCCGACATCGCCATCGGTATAGTCTTGCCGAGCGAAGCGTTGGTGCGTCGACCGGTTCTTGGGTCGGTCGAATACGCGGGCATCGGTGTTGTGCCCCGCTCGCTACGACGCGGCTTTTTTTTGGGCGTAGTGCCTTGCGGCCCGTTGACAAGGTTCCCTCCGAGAAAGTAGCGTCCGCCCCTCGTGGCGACCGTTGGACGACGATAGCGATATCCAAACCCCGTCCGCCACGGGGGGCAGACGCTACGTGCTTTTTCAACAGGCTGCCGGCCCGCGACTTTTTCAGGATGACTCTTCTCCCCAGACGGGCGGATGTACGGAAACCACTTTGATGAGCGATAAGGTCCGACCGCGAATTCTCAAGGGCATGCGAGACTTGCCCCCCGAGCAGATGCGCGCGCGCCGGGAAATGATCGACAAGATCCGAATCGTTTATGAACGCTACGGGTTCGCCCCGCTCGAGACCCCGACGCTCGAATACGTCGACGCGCTGGGCAAGTTCCTGCCCGAAGCCGATCAGCCCGACGGCGGCATCTTCGCCTTTCGCGACGAGGACCGCGAGTGGATCGCCCTGCGCTATGATTTGACCGCGCCGCTCTCGCGCTACTTCGCGATGAACAAGGCGACCTTGCCCAGACCCTATCGGCGTTATCAGGTCGGTCCCGTGTTTCGCATGGAAAAGCCCGGTCCCGGACGGTACCGCGAGTTCTATCAGTTCGATTTCGACTCGGTCGGCACGAGTTCGATGCTCGCCGACGCCGAGGCGTGCATGGTCATGTGCGACGCGCTCGAAGCACTCGGCATCGAAGCGGGCGAATACATGGTCCGCGTGAACAATCGGAAAGTGCTCAACGGCGTGCTCGAACGAGTGGCCGGCGGCGACACGCTCCCACCCGAAGTCACCCATCAGGTGCTCCGTTCGATCGACAAGCTCGATCGTTTGGGTATCGAAGGCGTTGCGGCGCTGCTCGGTCCCGGTCGAAAGGACGAATCGGGCGACGTCATGAAGGGGGTCGGGCTGTCCGTGGATCAGATCAAGATCGTGGTCGGATATCTCACCGCCGAGTCCGCGACGCGAATGAACGTCTGCGACGAGCTGGAGTCGCTGATCGGCGAAAGCGCAATCGGGCGTGAGGGCATTGCTGAGCTGCGAGAGATCGACACCGCGCTGACGGCCGGCGGTTTTGGCGAAGACCGAGTGGTTTTTGACCCGACCGTCGTTCGGGGTCTGGCGTATTACACGGGTCCGGTTTTCGAGGCCGATTTGACGGTCGAGATTGTCGATGGCTCGGGTAGGCCCCGACAGTTCGGCAGCGTCTTCGGCGGCGGGCGCTACGACGACCTGATTGCGCGGTTCACCGGCGAAAAGGTTCCCGCGACCGGGGCATCGTTGGGCGTCGATCGGCTGTTGGCCGCGCTCATCGAGCTCGGCAAGATCGACGCCGAACCCGCAACGGCCAAGGTGCTCGTCACCCGGCTCGACAAGAACCTGACCGCGGAATACCAAAAGATCGCGGGCGAACTCCGATCGGCCGGCATCAACACCGAGCTTTACGTCGGCAAACAGGGCATCGGCAAGCAGTTCAAATATGCCAGCGCGACCGGCAAGACGGTCTGCGTCGTCTTGGGGGAAGACGAGATGGGCAAGGGCGAGGTCTCGATCAAGGATCTGCGCCTCGGGGACGAATTATCAAAGGAAATCGGTGCCGATCGGAAGAAGTGGCTCGAAGAGCAACCGGCGCAGTTGTCGGTGCCACGCTTAGGCATTGCGGAGTCCGTTCGGGAGGTTCTGGCCCGCTACTCGTCGAATTGAATCACCGCGTCGGAGTCCATCGTCGTGAGTTCACCGCAAGATCCCCCACAGCGTCCGTTCCTTGGCCACCTTGCCGACGCGGCGAAACCGATCACCGTAGCACCCGGCGTGGATCTTTCGATTCACGACGTCGTCGCGGTGGCGCGGGGCGACGGTACAGGGCAGTACGCGAACGTCGTACTCGGTGGGGACTGGAAAGACCGATGCAGCGCCAGCGCGGATTACGTCCAACGGGCCGTGAACGAAACGATGGGCAAGTCGCCGGAGGCGCTGGCCGAGTTGACGCGGCAACGCGGGGGCGCGGGGTTCGATGGTGATACGGAGGCCCTTGCCGCGCGCGCTCTGATCTATGGCGTCACCACCGGCTTCGGTCATTTCAAGAATACCCCGCTCGATTCGATCGAAGCGGCGGCGCGAATCCAGCACAACATCCTCCGCAGTCACGCGACCGGCGTCGGTCCGCCGCTGCCGACGGAGGTCGTGCGCGCGATGATGCTCCTTCGAGTGCGCACGTTTGTCGAAGGACACTCCGGGATCACTCCGACGATCGTCGAATTACTCGTAAGCCTGATCAACAAGAAGGTCCATCCCTGGGTTCCGGCGCAGGGTTCCGTCGGCGCATCGGGCGACCTCTGCCCGCTCTCGCACCTTGCTTTGCCGCTGGTGGGCGAAGGGCTTGCCTGGCTGGATGATCCGTGCGCATCGCCCGGTTACGAATATTCGCCCGATCCGACCGGAACGGGAAGCGGCGATTGGGACACGCGAATCGATCGTCGCCCGCCGCCGCGCCCGGCGCGTGATGTGCTGAAAGAAGCCGGGTTGGAATCGAGCATCATCGAAACGCTCAATCCGAAGGACGGGCTCGCGCTGAGCAACGGTACTTCGACCACGACCGCACTGGCTGTGTTGGCCGTCTATGACGCGGCCATCCTATACGGTACGGCCAACCTCGCGGCGTCGATGACGCTGCAAGGGCTGCTGGGGGCGACGCGGGCGTTTGATCCCAAGGTTCATGCCGTGCGCAGGCACGACGGCCAGCGCAAGGCGGCCGAACAGATCCTCGGTTTTGCCGCCGAGAGCAAACTCGTCAACCGATCGAACGAAGTTCAGGACGCCTATTCGCTGCGCTGCGCCCCGGCCGTCCATGGCGCATCCCATCACGCGATCGAGCATGCGTGGGGCGTCATCGAGCAGGAGATCAACGCAGTCACCGACAACCCACTCTTCTTTGACGCCGATGAGAGTGGAAAACCCTGCGACGACTATGCGACTTGCATTTGGGACGCCTACGCTGCGGGAAATTTTCATGCACAACCGATCGGCCTTGTCGCGGACTACCTCAAGATCGCCGTGGCCGAGTTGGCGTCCATCAGTGAGCGTAGAACGCAGTACCTGCTCGATGAGCACCACAGCCGCGGTTTGCCCGCCAACCTCTGGCCCGATCCCGCCACCGCCGGGGTCAACTCCGGTCTGATGATCGCCCAATACGCGGCCGCGAGTCTCGTTTCCGAAAACAAGATCCTCGCCCACCCCGCCAGCGTGGATTCGATTCCGACGTCGTCAAACGCCGAGGACCACGTCTCGATGGCCACCATCGCCGCGAGGCACGCACGGGAGGTCGTCGCGAACGTGCGCAATGTCCTGGCGATCGAAATACTATGTGCGACGCAGGCGCTGGACCTTCGCCTGACGGCGCTTTGCGACGATGACGCATCGGCCCTGAGCCCGGCAGCGCGGGCGGTCCGGGAATCGATCCGAACGGCGGATGGGTCGTTGCCCGCCGCCCTGCATCTCGAGGGGCACGACCGCGAGGTCTGGCCCGATATTGCGAGCATCAATGCACGCATCGCCTCCGGGGAATTGTTGCTTCGCGCAATCAACGCCCGGTAAGGGTGAGTCGCGGGAATAGCGTGCAACGCTCGGCGCCGACCCGCCTCGGCCCCCGCCTCTATCACCCGCCTCCGCCTCGTTCATCCGCCCACACGTCGCGATATCGTACGTTCCCCTGACGGCGCTTGAAGATCCCCGGGCAAGGGGTTCCCGAGCAATTGCGGTCTTTGTGAAGCGACGGCGCAATCGAGAATCCGCCTTTGTTCAACGGCCGCCACAGGGGGCGGCCGCTACGGCGGGCGGCCACGACTCCTTCAACGGACTCTTGGTAGTAGATTCAAGTGATCGGTCGTTCCGTCAACGAGGAACCAATCCGCCGATCACACGACGCAGCGACCCGATGCACGTACGTGCGGGTCCAAACGAAATGGGGAGACGCAACGTGTCAACAGCCACGATTACGCTTTATGACCAAATCGGCGGCCGAACCGCGATCCAGACGGTTGTCGAGGAGTTCTACAATAGAGTCCTGGGCGATCCAAAGCTCAAGGACTTCTTCAACAACACGGACATGGACAAGCAACGGCAGCACCAGGTCAATTTCCTGTCGATGGCACTCGGTGGGCCGAACCAGTATACAGGTCGAACCATGCAGTCGGCCCACTCCGATCTGGGCATCACCAATAGCGACTTCGACGCCGTCGCCGGTCACCTCGTCGCCGCCCTCGAATGGGCGGGCGTCGAAAAGGAGGCGATCAGCGCGGTGGTCGATGCGGTAGTTCCGCTCAAGGCACATATCGTCACGGCGTAGCTCGTTAGAGCAAGCGGTCCGATTAGAAGCGGCGATCAGCGGACGAACGCGCCGAGTCGGTGTGTTCGTTCCGGCTGATGGCTGATGGCTGACAGCTTTCAGCTTTCAGCTATCAGCCGAGGCGCGTGCGCGTAGCGCTCTAATCGGCCTTCGTCACGCGGACGACCAGCGCCACCGCGCCGCCGCGATCGGTCGTGCTCGGGGCCGCCGCGAGCACGACGTATTTGCCCAACGGTACGGAGAGTGTCGTATCGATCTCGAAGTGAGCGAAGGGCTGATTGCGATCTTGCCGCCCGATCGGTCGTCCGGTCATTCGCGCTTCTAGTTGCAGTTGAATGCTGTTTGCCTCGGCCGAGAACTGCGTATGGCCTTCGACATTGAAATCCAGCCTCTCGTCGCCGGCCTCGGCGTCCGGTGGTATCAGCGAGAAAAGCTGCTGGAAGGGCTGCCCGGTATCGACCCG
>JADFHG010000301.1 GCA_022567365.1 Planctomycetota bacterium
ACACCGTCCTTGGCAAGCTCCACGCCTGGCTGAGCCGCATGCTTCAGCTTGCGCGGTCCTTCGTATATAAAGGAACGTCGCGCCAACTCCGTAGCATCGCGCGGGCTGAAGCCCGCGGCTCAGCGCCCCTTATCGACCGAGCGCTTTCATTCTAGTCCGCCAAGCCGACCACGCCCCTTGTGCAATGTCCGTCCACGCCGCCGTTGATTGAGTCCGGCAAGCAGAGTGATTACCATCCTACCGTCACGGCGTCGAGATTCCATCGACCCGCCGCGAGAGGAGCCGTTTTGAAAGCAAACGACGAACGCATCCGGTTCGAGGCCACAGAGCTTCCGGTCGTCCTGAGCCATTACGACCTTGGCGTCATCGAGTCCATCACTGAGGTCGCTCGCGGTTCGAGCAAGAGCCCCAAGGTCGGAATCGTTTGCGACCGCGGGAAACTCCTACTGAAACGCAGGGCGTCCGCAAGGGCCCATCCGGACCGCGTGCGGTTCGCCCAGCGCGTGCAAAACGCCGTGGTTGCCGGCGGATATCCGGCGCCGCGGATTATTGCCACACGCGACGGGCGACGCGGATTTGTCGAACACGGCGGTCAGGTGTACGAGCTCTACGAGTTCATCGCCGGTCAGACGTTTCAACAAACACCGGGCGAAGCGGCGGCGGCGGGCGACGCCCTGGCGCGGTTTCATCAGGCGGTCGATGTTCTGCCCTTGGAGGGTTTCACGCCGCGCGGTGATTTTCACGACGCGGCTGCGATTCGAACCGGTCTGTGTGCGATCGGACCGACGCTCAGCGCGCACGACAGCTATTCCGGCGACGAGGCGGAACTGGCGGCCCTCATCCAGGGACTCCTCGGCACCTATGACGCCGCCGCGGACGCGGCGAACGCAACGGCCTACCGAGACGGACCGCAGGGGATCATTCACGCCGACTGGCATCCGGGCAACCTTCTCTTCCGAGGCGGCAAGGTCGTGGCCGTGTTCGATTTCGACGCCGTCCGCAGGTCGCAGCGCATCATCGACGTGGCCAACGGGGCGCTCCAATTCTCGATGATCGCCCGTGGCGACCCGGCGACTTGGCCGGAACACCTCGACGAAACCCGGTTCGAGGCGTTCGTCAGCGCGTATGAGCGCGTCCAACGCCTCGGGGATGACGATCGGCAAGCCCTGCCGCACCTCATGATCGAGGCGCTCATCGCGGAATGCGTCCAGCCGATCACGGAAACGGGTTCGGTGGGTCGATGGTCGGGCTATCGAGTCCTCCATATGGTGCGAAGGAACACCGCTTGGATCAACGCGAACCTCGGTCGGTTGGCCGACGTTTGAGGAGGCGCGGTCGGCGTCGCCGGGTCGCCCCCGCGGATCCGCACCAGTTCCGGCGGTTGACGGCTAGCGGCTCCGCGGGAGCCTCGCTCTCCCGAACGCATAGGCCATCCAAGCACGCGGTCGCACAGGCCGCCGAATCTGCCGTGCATCTCGACCCCGCGGCGGTCTCGGCGCGCGTGGCATCATCCGCGGATGCGCGTTATCCTGGAGGGGATGAACAACCCAGACATGCAACAGTTCGCGATCGAAATTGCGCGGATCGCCTCGGACAACAAGTCCGAGGACGTGACCACCATGGACCTGCGCGGCCTCAGCCAGGTGACGGATTACGTGGTCATCTGTACGGGCACGTCCGATCGGCAGATACGCAGCGTCGCCGACCGCATGCTCGAATACGGCCAGGAAGTCGGTGAGCAGGTCTATTCAGTTAGCGGGTATACGAACGCCACCTGGATCCTCGTCGACTTTATCGACGTGGTCGTGCATATCTTTGCCAAACAGTACCGCGAATATTATGACCTCGAGTTGCTTTGGGGTGACGCACCGAAGGTGCATTGGGCGCGGTCCGAATCGGCGTAACGGGCCGCAAGACGTGCGCCGGCCCCGCGCTCGCAAACTGCCTGCGGCCGCCTCGTGGGCGACCGCTACGTTCTCAAAGAACCGCTAACGGGGATCGACCCGATTGAAATCACTCATTGACCGGATATCCGAGAGGGTCGCTCAGGCCTTGGAACGTGTCGGTGTGCCCGGCGATCCGATCGTCCGGGAGTCGCAGAATCCGCAGTTCGGCCACTTCCAATCCAACTGCGCGATGTCGGCGGCCAAGAAAGCCGGCAAGAGGCCTCGCGAACTCGCGGCCGCAATCGTGAAGGAACTCGATATCGAGGGCGTGTGCGAGCCGCCCGAGATCGCCGGACCGGGCTTCATCAACCTGCGGATCACGCCCGAATACCTCTCGAAGTGCCTGGGCGAGATCCCTCCGGGCGATGGCTCATGCGAGGATCGTGTCGGCATTGATCCGCACAAATCGCCCGTTACCGTCGTCGTCGATATGTCGAGCCCGAACCTCGCCAAGGAGCTGCACGTGGGGCACCTGCGGAGCACGGTCATCGGCGATAGCGTCGCGCGGATCCTCGAGTTCGCCGGGCACAATGTCATCCGCGAGAACCACGTCGGCGATTGGGGGACGCAGTTCGGCATGCTCGTCGCCCATTTGCGCCGCACAAGACCGGAGATCGCCGAAAATCCGCGCGACCTCGTCATCAAGGATCTCGAGGCATTCTACGTCGAAGCCAAAAACCGCTTCGACACCGACGAAGACTTCAAACGTGAAGCCCGCGAGACCGTCGTCGCGCTGCAACAAGGCGACCCGAAGACGCGCAACATCTGGCGGGCGTTCTGCGACGAGTCCATGCGCCATTGCAACCACATCTACGATCGTCTCGGGTTCCGGGCCGAGTACCGCGGAGAGAGCTATTACAACGATGAGATGCGGCGCGTCGTCGCCCGCCTCGAGGCGCAGATGCAAGCCGATCCCGACGGGCCGATTCGCATCAGCCAGGGCGCGCTGTGCGTCTTCTTTGACGAGAAAACCCTCGAACCGGACGGCCCGCCGCCCCTGATCGCCCGCAAGTCGGACGGGGGTTTCAACTACGAAACGTCGGACCTCGCCGCGATCACCCACCGCGTGGACACGCTCGGAGCGACGCGAATCATCTACGTCGTCGGTGTCGAGCAGGTGGCACACTTCAAAAAGGTGTTTCCGACGGTCCGGCGGATCGGCTGGATAGGACCCGAAATCGAACTCGTGCATCTCGCGTTCGGCAACATGCTGGCACCCTCCGGCAAGAAATACTCCACGCGCGACGGCGGCGCCGACAAGCTCGAGACGCTGCTCGACGAAGCCGTCGCCCGCGCCCGGCGCGTCGTCGAAGGCACGAATGAGGGCAGGTCCGGCGACGCGGCGCCGATGACCGAGGAGGAGATCGATCGGATTGCCGAGGTCGTCGGGCTCGGCGCAATTAAATACTTCGATCTATGTCATGCACTGACCAGCCACTACAAGCTCGACCCGGACATCATGCTCTCGCTCGACGGCAACACCGCACCCTACATGATGTACGCCTATGCCCGCGTGCGCGCCATCGGCCGAAAGGCGGGCGTGCGGTTCGGCGACCTCCCCGCCGACGCCCCGATCATCGTGCAACACCCGAGTGAGATCGCACTAGCGCTCGCCCTGCTCCGCTTCGCCGCCGTCGTGGACACGATCACCCGCGACCTGCATCCGAACGTGTTGACCGAATACCTCTACGACCTCGCGAAGGCGTTCAGCCGCTTCTACGACAGAAAGGTCGGCGTTCGGGTCATCGACGCATCGTCCGAGGCGACTAAGCTGTCGCGGCTCAAGCTCTGCGACCTCACGGCCCGGACGCTCCGGGTGGGGCTACGGATGCTCGGCATCGAAACCCTCGAAAAAATGTAACCGTTCGGAGAGGGCTTCGCGTCGATTCTGCTGCCGAACGCCCGAGGGATCCCGGTCTCGCGCAGGTGGACGGCGAGCGCGGTGCTGCTGATTGCCTCGTCGCTCGCGGGGTGCGCACGAATCGCGGACTCGTCCACGCAATGCCCCCTCGCTGAGCTTCTCCAAAATCGCGCTCTTCACGTCGGCGCGACTGGCCGCCCTCACGGACGTACCCGCAGAAACGACCGCCGGCCTTTCCGAATCGTGTATCATCCGGATGCAAAACGAGCGCGCCGTCGCGCTCGCGACCAACGTCGTACCGCGCCTCTACGAAGAGTTCGCGCTCGAGGTCGACGTCGTGGTCATTCTTGTCGATCTACCGTCGAACCCGGACTTGCAAGTGCGCGGCGCGATGCTCACGGTCACGGCGGGACCACCGGGCATCGGCACGCTCACACCGTCGTTGCCGCAGCTTGCGGGCCTTTCTTCGCGCCTCAAGGGCGTGCTGATCCTCTACCACTATCAAGGGCTTTCCGGCGGGCCGTTTCTCCACGAGTTTGCGCACTTGTTCGCGAACCACCTTGGTGGACCGCTGGGTGATAATGCGCCGTATCAAACTCATTGGGGATTCAACGACGTGGGCGGGCAACTCGGCGGCTGGGCCAAGGGGACGCTTGTCGAGCTCGGCGATGGGGCATATCGCGCCGAAGGGCCGAACGGTGGACGATTCAACCCGATCGCCAACGGCGGCAATTCCATTCCCTACGCCCCGCTCGAACTGTACCTGATGGGGTTGTTGCCGGCTCCCGACGTGCCGCCGATTCTACAAGCCCTTGATCCCGTGGTCATCCAACACAGCGACGAGGGGACGGAGTTCACCGCGAGTGGGTTTCGGACCGTGACGATCGACGACATCATCCGCGATAATGGTCCCAGAGACTCGGACGGCGCCGCGGGGCAGACCGCGTTTTCGGCCGCATGCCTCGTCATCCGCGATTCGGTCTGGGACGACGCATTCAACATACCCATCGGCGCCCAAGTGTTTTTCATGGAAGCGCCGGACCAAGAGATCCAACAGCTCTCGGCCGAATGGGCGGCCGCGCTGACCGGCAACGATGCGTCCGACCTGAGCGAAGAAGTCAAAACCGCCGCCCTCGATGACTTCGTCCAAGCCATTCACGGCATGCCAGCCAACGCCGTTAAGTAAGTTGTGCGGCATGATTGGTCAATACTGCGTAAACCCGGGCTTTTTCGCTTCCCTTCAGCCTGCGCAATCTTGGACAGCCGGGCGGTCGTTCGCTTTTCTTGTGCGGCCAAT
>JADFHG010000302.1 GCA_022567365.1 Planctomycetota bacterium
GAAGGATGGTTGAGGCGGAGGGTCCAACTCATTTCGGGGATATGCACGAGCCCCTCGAGCCCGGGCTCGAGTTTCACAAACGTCCCGTAGTTCATGATCTTGACGACCTCGCCCTTCACCCGCGAGCCGATCGGGTAGCGCGCTTCGACCTGTTCCCAGGGGTTCGGCGTCAGTTGCTTCAAACCCAGCGCAATCTTCTCCTTGTTGCGATCCACGTTGAGAACTTTGACTTCGATCTCTTCATCGATCCGAAGAACCTGAGACGGGTGCGCCACGCGGTCCCAGCTCATGTCCGAAATGTGCAGCAGGCCGTCGATACCGCCAAGATCGACAAACGCCCCGAAGTCGGCGATGTTCTTCACGCTGCCCTTGCGCACTTCGCCCACCTCGATGGTCGCGAGCACTTTCTCCTTGGCGGCCGCGCGCTGGTCTTCGATCAGACGACGACGAGAGATGACGATATTGCGCCGCTCCGTGTCGATCTTGAGGATCTGAGCCTCGATCTCCTGACCGATGTACATGCCGATGTCGCCCGGTCGGCGAATGTCCACCTGCGATGCCGGGAGAAATACGGGGTAGCCGATATCGACAAGCAGCCCTCCCTTGATCTTGCGCATGACCCGACCGCTGACCACGTCGCCTTCGTTCTTGGTACCGACGATGCGGTTCCAATTCAGGTAGCGGTCGGCTTTGCGCTTGGAGAGGACGATGTGCCCGCTGTCCGATTCGACGGCTTCGAGCCATACGGCCACCTCGTCGCCCACTTCGACCGAAGAGGGATCGTCCCACTCGTTGCCTGGGATGATGCCCTCGCTCTTGAGCCCGACGTCCACGACGATATCGTCACCGGCACGCCCGACGACGCGGCCTGTATGTACCGACCCCGTCTTGTATTCGTTCTCGTCGCCCTCGAGAATACCGCTGACGATGTCGTCGGCGTCTCCCCCGGAAAACAGCTCTGCCAGCTCGGCGTCCAATCCGGTGGCAGCCGCGTCGATTTCACTAATCAGGTTGTGATCTACCATTCGTCCCAGGCTCTTCCAGCCACAAGTTCGTGCCCCGCCACACCGCGGCTCCTCGCGTCCGCCACGCTGCGGGTAGGACAGCTCTATGTCGCCATTCCGGCGCAACGCACGTGGAGCGATTCCACGTGTCCAGCGAAAGCGCCGGTATCAATCGAGAATATAACCGCGGTACCGATCGTAGGCCAGTTTCTTCCCGTTACCAGATCGTCACCGCGGACCCGTCGTTCGAGACAATCATGCGTCGCCCCGGGTTTCAACGTCAAACGGAACCGGCGTTTCCCGGCGGATCGGACACAGCCGATTTCGGACCGGAAAGGGGGCGTCCGCCGGATGCCCGCCGACCGGAAGCCGCGATGGTGACCGGGCACCGTGCGATCCCCGAGGCGCCCGGGAAAGACACCGCTTGCCCCTTTCGCGGAGCAGCCGGGGGTTGGGGGCGAAGGGCTGGGTTCACACACAACTGATCTTGTGGAAGCCGTGCCGGCGCTTCCGGTTGATCAGCTTGCGCCCGCGGAAGGACCTCATTCTTGCCCGAAAACCCTGCTTGCGAGCCCGTTTGATCCTGCTGTTGCGCCTCGGATAGTGCATACGTTCGCCACGCTCTCTTACTTGTTTTCCATACCATGCGGACCGCAATCGGGCCGTCCCGCCGAGCCCGGCATTGTACCACCCCGCCAGCCCAATGCAACCCGCCTCGGCTCACACCATCCGTCCTCCCATACCGAACCGATGCGCGGCCCGCGCCGGACCGGCACGCGGAGTGTCCTCCGGTCCCGGCTGACGGTCATCGCCCTCGACGCTACGTCTGGGTTTCCTCCCGAGCTCGCGCGACCGAAGCTCGAAGGTCGTGGGCCGCGATTTGCCCGCTTTTCCGCCTGGATTTGACGCCATGGGCTTCCGATAGTATTCTGTCGGGCGACAACGATGGGGATCGTCGGCGCACGCCTCGTGCGCGACTCCATGTCACGCGACAGTATTCGGCATTGATGCCGGCCCACGACGAAACGCGCAAAACCGTGCGATATCACCGGTGAGTGCGCGTTTCGCCGTCGGCCCGTGGGAATTTAGCCGTGAACGATTCGGACGTGCTCGCCCGGGCGCAGGACGCTTTGGGCTACGAATTCCACGACAAGACGCTCCTCCAGACCGCGCTGACCCATTCGTCCGTCGCCAACACCCGTCTCAGCAGCAACGAGCGCCTCGAGTTCCTTGGCGACTCCGTGCTCGGCTTGGTCGTCTGCGAGATGCTGTTTCGAGACTACGACGACTGGCTCGAGGGCGATCTCACAAAGGTCAAGTCGGTCGTGGTTTCGAGGCGCGTGTGTGCCGAAATGACCGACGCTTTGGGCTTGGCCGACTTTCTCATTCTCGGAAAGGGCATCGCCGGCGCGACGGCCATGCCCATGTCCCTCCGGGCGGCCGCGTTTGAATCCGTCATCGGCGCCATGTTTCTCGACGGCGGGATCGACGCCGCGCGGGATTTCATCCTGCGCAACATCACCCCGCACGTCGCCGCATCGACGCGGGCCGCCGAGCAGGAAAACTACAAATCCCTTCTTCAGCAATTCGTGCAGCGCCGCATGTCCACCACCCCGCGCTACGAAGGACTCGACGAGCAGGGTCCGGACCACAGCAAGTGTTTTGAAGTCTGCGTGGTGGTCGGCGACCAGCGCTTCCCCAGCGCCTGGGGTCCAACGAAAAAACAGGCCGAGCAGGAAGCCGCCAAACGAGCACTAGCCGTCCTCCGCGCCAACGCGAGCGACTGATCGGCCCGCCCCCCGCGCGGGCGCGTTGCCGCATGCGATTATGGAACACGTATCGCGAGGTGGCGTCGATTGCCATCACCCGTAGAATATCCGTCATGTCGTCTGCAAAGGCATTCATTTGCCCCCCCACGTGGATTCGCCGCAAGAAGTGGCCGAAGCCTCCGCCGGTATCCGGCGGGACATTTTCGATCGTCGATCTGTTCTGCGGCTGCGGAGGGCTAACGCTTGGCGCCTGGGAGGCAGCGCGTGCCAACAACAGAAGACTGAAAGTCAAACTTGCGATTGACACGTGTGGCGATGCGCTGGCCGTGTACCGAGCGAACTTCGGCGTCTCGAAGAAAACGGCTCGAGAGATCGATATCCGCGAAGTGTTTCCTGGGAAGCTGGGATCACGGCCGCAAGCTGTCGAACTAACAGCGGTGCGCAAGGCCGGCAAGGTCGATATCCTTGTGGCAGGACCGCCTTGCCAGGGACATTCGGACCTGAATAACCACACACGGCGAAAAGACCCCAGGAACGGCCTCTATCTGCGCGTCACTCGCGCCGTCGAGTTGCTAAGGCCAGGAATCGTACTCATCGAGAACGTGGGCGCGGTCATTCACGACCACTCGAACGTCGTGGCGCGTAGTGTCGAGATGATGCAATCAATCGGATACACGGTCGCGACCCGGATTGTCCGGGCTTCGACCCTCGGACTACCACAGCGCCGCAAGCGACACATCCTCCTCGCCGTGCGCGGTGCCGACTGGAACGTGGCCGACGCCTTCCCAACCGACGATCAGCAGCCCGTACCCATCTCTGACTACCTGGCCGACATCGAGGACGAACCGGAACACCGAACCGAGATGTTCCGCACGCCATCTCGCATGACGCTTCGCAACCGCAAGCGCGTCGAATATCTGTTCAAGCGCGATGCTTACAACTTGCCGAACAAGCATCGCCCGCCGTGTCACGAGAACGGCCACAGCTACATCTCCATGTACGGTCGCCTGCACTGGGACCAACCGGCCCAAACGATCACCACCGGTTTCGGCTCCATGGGCCAAGGGAGATTCGTCCACCCCACGCGACAGCGGGTAATCACCCCCCACGAAGCCGCCAGAATCCAGGGCTTCCCGGACTTCTTCGATTTCTCAGGGGCAAGGACACGGCGATCGTTGCAGGACATGATTGGCAATGCCGTACCGCCGGTTGTCGCGGCCTGGGTGTTGGCATTGCGGTTTCCTCGGGCACAACCTGAATGAGAAGCGACATGAACACGAATCGTACTCTCGGTATCAAAGACGCCCACGATTCAGCAGCTGTAGAGAAGCTGCTCCTTCTTGAACAGAAACGAGTAGACTACGACACTCGCGAGTTCACGGTCGAGTTGCTTGTTCACAAACTTGAATCCGAGGAGCTGGTCGTACCGACCTACCAGCGCGTATTCCAATGGGACAAGCGCCGGCAGTCCCGGCTCATTGAGTCCTTCATGATCGGCTTGCCTGTGCCGTTCCTCTTTGCGGCGGACCTTCCCGAGTCCGGACAATTGGAAATAATAGATGGCGTACAACGACTGTATACTCTTAAGAGCTTCTTCTCGCAGGAGCTTGTGTTGCAGGACCTGGAGAAGCTCGCCTTTGTGAACGGCTTTCGCTACCGTGACCTGCCCATATCTCAGCAACGTCGCTTCAAGAATCGCACGTTGCGCATGATCGTGATCTCCGAAAATGCAGACCAAGACGTTCGGTTCGACATCTTCGAGCGCATCAACAGCGGTAGTCTCATTCTCGCACCCGCCGAGATGCGTGGAGGAGCCTTTCCGGGCAAATTCTACACTCTTATGAGTGAGTGTGCCCAAGAACCGGAGTTTCGCGAAGTATGTCCTGTCGGCAAGAAGCGTGAGGACAGGAAAGAATACGAAGAACTCGTATTGAGGTTTTTTGCGTATTCTGCGCGACTTGCGGATTTCGATCACGATGTGACCCCCTTCCTGAACGACTATTTGCGGGACATGAATGCGAGTTGTGCCAAACAAGATGGCAACAGTGCTCTCCGCACTCGGAAGAGACACTTCGATCGAATGGTAGCCTGTGTCCGGCGGTGTTTTCCCCATGGATTCAGGAAGAGCGAGGCCGGCCGCAGCACTCCTCGAGTACGATTTGAAGCCATTGCGGTCGGAGTCCATCTGGCCCTTGAACAGAATCCTAGGCTGCGCCCTTCGAGTTTGGATTGGTTGGATTCGGAAGAGTTCAAGCGACTCACGACGACTCATGCCAGTAACTCTGGTCCACGTCTCCGCGCGCGCGTCGAATACGTGAGAGACAGCCTC
>JADFHG010000303.1 GCA_022567365.1 Planctomycetota bacterium
CGTGCATACCAGTAGGCGGCGCAACGTGGCGCTGCGCGTCGGTACGGGTCCAACATCGAGATCGTCGGGCCATGTGCCGGCATGGAATCGTGCCGGCAGCGTCTGCCGCTCAAGACACATCGCGCCAACACAGGTCGCAATGCCTCCGGTCCCCGCCATCGTTTCACCGACGGCGCCGCACCACGTCACCAGCGGGATTTTGCTAAGCGAAGAACCGAACACCGCCCGCAGCGCCTCGGCTTCCTCGGCATCCACATCGCGAACCCCCGCTCCATGAGGCACGATCGCGTCGATGTCGTCAGGACCAGCGCCCGCTTCGTTCATGGCGCGCTCGATGGCGCTCACCAAGCCCTCGGCCCGCACGCGCGCATCAGCCGATCGAGGAGAATGCCCAGCGCCGAACCCAAGCAGCGAAGCAACCACCTTGCCGCCGCGATCGCGCAGCGCGTCTCTGGCCTCCACAAGCACGATGCCTCCGCCTTCGCCCACCGCGCCTCCTGGCGAGTCCAGATCGAAAGGCCGGGCGATTGATGTGCCATCAAACGGCTCGTCTTTCCCAACCACAATGGGCGCCACGCGCCCCGCGAAATCCATGCGCAACAAACCCATCTCGTTGATCTTTGATTCAGCCCCTCCCGAGAAACACAGGTCGGCGTCGCCACGCTCGATCACGCGCATCGATTCCCCGATCGACAACAGCCCACTGGCTTCGCCGCAAGTGATCGTGTTCGACGGACCGCACGCCTCATGGATGATGGTGAAATGGCACGAGGGCATGTTGGGCAGATACTTCAGCAGCCACAGGGGCGTGAGGTTGTTCATGCCCGTCTCGCCCCAGACGCCGTAGTCGAACGAACCGTCTTCGTTCGTTGCAGTTGCGAAGGCCATCGTCAACTCAGGAATTTCGGCAGCGATCAGCTCGGCGCCGATCTGGCATCCCACACGCCTCGGTGCGTAGGTCGCCTTTTGCCCATTGGAGCTGGGAAGCCCCTTGGTGTAGATGCCCGCGTACTCAACCGCAGCTTTGGCGGCCCCCACCGCCAACTCGATATCACGCGCCATCACTTTGACCGCTTTGCGGTAGGTCTTGGGCACATGGTCCTTCGCGCTGAATCCCACCACCTCGGCGCCGACTTGGCAAGGCATGCCCGATGGATCGAATCTCTCGATGCGACGGACCGCGCTCCGCCCGGCGCACAGACCCTCCCACAGCGCCTCGGCGCCGTACCCGAAGCCCGTCACGCTTCCCAGTCCCGAAATGACAACGTCTCGACGCATAGGCGGGCATTGTAGCCGCCCAGGGTCAATGCCAAGGCGGGTTACTATGGGGCTTATGACGAACGTGGAGTCGGCACGCCTCAAGGTCGGGATGGAAATCCATGTCGAGCTTCGCACGCGCACGAAAATGTTCACGCGCGTCGGGAGCCCGGCCCACCCCGATTATGCCGCCGCCCAGCCCAACACGCTGATCGACCCTCTCGTGCTGGGGCTTCCAGGCTCCCTGCCCGTTCCGAATCGCCAGGCGGTCGAGCTTTCCATGCTCGTGGGCCTGGCCCTGGGCTGCACGATCGCCACTCGCACGCGCTGGGACCGCAAGAGCTACTTCTACCCCGATCTTCCCAAGAACTATCAGATCAGCCAATACGATAGGCCGCTTGCGGAGGACGGTTTTTTTGAAATCCCGATGGCGGGCGGCCGCAAACACGTCCGCATCCGCCGCGCGCATCTCGAAGAAGACGCCGGCAAGAACATCCACGACACGCCCGGTTGTACACTCGTGGACCTGAACCGCGCCGGCACGCCCCTGCTCGAAATCGTCACCGAGCCGGACCTCTGCTCCGCCGACGAGGCGTATGCGTTTTGCACCGAGCTGCAACGTCTTGTCACCTATCTCGGCGTCAGCGAGGGCAACATGCAAAAGGGGCAGATGCGCTTCGAGCCGAACGTGAACCTCGCCATCACCCACGAAGGTCGCGAATACCGCACGCCGATCAGCGAAATCAAGAACCTCAACAGCTTCCGCGCAATCCGCGGCGCCGTCGCCTATGAAACGAAGCGGCAGCTCGAAGCGTGGCGAGAGGATCACGACTACGTCCTCGGCCGGCGGCCCAACGAAAACCGCGGCTGGAACGACGACCGGGGCGTCACCGAGTTTCAGCGACCGAAGGAGGCCGCGCAGGATTACCGGTATTTCCCCGATCCGGATCTGCCGGCCGTCGAAATCAGCGATGAAGTGCTCGAGGCGGCGCGGGCGCTCGTGCCCGAGCTGCCGATCGCGCGGCGGGCGCGTCTGCAGCGCGACCATGGGATTTGCGAGGCGGACGCGGAGACGATCGTGGCCGATCGCGCGACGGCCGAGACCTTTGATTTGGTGATCGAGGCGGGTGGTCCACCGGCGGTCGTCGTCAAGCAGTTCGTCAACGTCTGGCTCAAACTCGCCAACGAGCGCGCCAAGACCATCGGCGATCTGGGCGTGTCGGCGGAGGGCATGGCCCGACTCGCGCGTATGACGCATGGCGGCGCGATCAACAAGACGGCCGCCAATCGAATCGCCGCGGAAATGGTGACAGTTGACGACACTCCAGAAGCGCTCGCGGCGCGGCTGGGGTTGCTGCAGGAGCGCGACGAGACCGCCACGGCCAAATGGGTGGATGAGGCGTTGGCCGCCAACGAAAGCGCCGTGGCGGACGCGACGGGCAATCCCAAGAAGGCGAAGGCCGCCATCGGATTCCTCCGGGGACAAGTGATGAAATGCTCCGGTGGGAAAGCGGATCCGCGATTGGCGGGTGAGTTGATCGAGCGGCGTTTGGCGGAGCTGCGCGGCAAAGATTAGTGTGCCGCCAACCCGGGATTTGCGAATTGTCGTTGAGCAATAGGCGTAGCGAAGTCCGCTCCCTCACGGTCGCGGTTCGGATAGGAACTCGCCGTGAAACCCGCAAGTTTATGCGTGGCGATGCGCTGGCCGGTGGGTCATGGGTCGCTCGCGGTCGGTCAGCGTCTGTCGATGGCGATCGATCCGCCTTTGATCACGACCACCACGTCGCGCAATGCGCTGGGATCACTGAGCGGGTCGCCCTTGATTGCGACGAGGTCCGCCAGGAAGCCGGCCTCCAGTTTACCCAGGTCTTTC
This sequence comes from Planctomycetota bacterium, assembly GCA_022567365.1. Lineage (GTDB taxonomy): Bacteria > Planctomycetota > Phycisphaerae > UBA1845 > UBA1845 > JADFHG01. Next base: position 3,131 of record JADFHG010000303.1, read on the forward strand.
TCACGCCCGAGAACCTTTGCGGCGAGGCTTGTGGCCGATCGGAGCGCCTGCCCGGCAGACATGCCATATTCGACCATCAGTTCGAGCTCGCGGACGTTGTCGCCGTGCGCGAAGACGCCGGCGTCGCTGCCGCAGGCAATGGTCACACGACTCGCGAGCGCCCGCTTGAACATGGCCTTTGCGCTGGTGATGCGCGGATGATCGGGATCGCCCTTCGTCCAGCCTGAATAGCGGGCCATCGCTTCGGACGCGGCGAGCGTCGGACAGAGGACGACGCCATTGCTCCGCATCAAAGCGAGAACATCGTCCGATGCGTCGGTTCCGTGCTCGATCGTGGCCACACCGGCATGCACCGCTCGGCGTATGGCCGCATCGGTGGTCGCATGGGCCGCGACCTGCAACCCCGCGCTTCGCGCCTCGTCGACGATGGCATCGAGCTCCGCCTGCGAAAACGTCGGCGTGGCGGGGTCTGCGGGCCGACGCCGATAGTCCGCATAGACCTTGATCCAATCCGCGCCCGCGGCGATCTGCTGACGCACGGCCCGGCGCACACCGTCAACGCCGTCGGCGACCTGCGCACCGATGGGCACGTCCCATCTCGGATCGAAACCACTCGGTCCGTAGCATCCCGTCGCGACCAGGGCCCGCGTCACCGCGATGATGCGCGGCCCCGCGACGATGCCCTGTTCGGTCGCATCGCGCAGGGCGACGTCGGCGAAGCCCGCGCCTTCGGTGCCGAGATCCCTGATGGTGGTGAATCCGGCTTCGAGCGTTGCCCGGGCGGCTGCGGTCGCGCGAATCGTGCGCAGTTCGAGCGATTCGCGCAGCACCTGGTCATTCCAACTCGCTTCGTCGTATGGGTGCAGCAGCAGGTGCGTGTGTAAGTCGATGAGCCCGGGGATCAGGGTCAAACCGGCGAGGTCCAGCCGGCGAGCGCCTTGCGGTGCGTTTGCGGCGGCCGACCCGGACACCTCGACAATGCGTCCGTCGACGATGAGCACGTCGCGGCCGTCAAGAAGCCGCTCGTTACCCGGGTCCATAACCCGCGCACCGACGAGGAGAAGTGCCTCCTTCGCATTCTGGGCATCTTGGGCCGATGCGATCTCGATCGACGAAAGCGCCACGAGGACAATTACCGTCAATAGTCGCACGGCGCCGGTACAACCCTTTGGCGATCGTCCGCACATGCCGACGGGTGTGTTTCGGCGGTTCATTTCGTATTGTTGCCCTCGGGCACGCACGCAATCGGTAGTCGCAAATTTGGACTTCGCAGTTTTGGAATTCACAATATCGCCTCCTTTGGGAATCGGATTAGAACGTGTATCCGATGCGGAGGGAAGGGCGCACACCTTTTCGTAGCACGCCCCATGCGATATATTAGCGCGTTCAACAAACAGGATGTTTTTGTGGGACCGACTTTCCAGTCGGCCGCTTTTGGGCCACCAGCGGCGTTTGACCGACTAGAAAGTCGGTCCCGCAGACTTCTTCAACAGGCTGCTGCGAACGATCTGCGCGAACCGCATCCGGGCCAAAGATGAACATCCGGCGCACCTACTCCGTGGCCACGTCCAGCGAGGCGATTGCACGGCGCACAATGATGGGGCCTACGTAGGCAATCGAGCCAAGCGCCCGCTGGACGACGGGGGGGATGGGAAGCGTGTCGATCCGGACACACCGAACCCTATGCCGAAGCGTGCCCAACCAGTCGCCCGGTGTCTGCAACCCAGTCGCCCTCGGCTGGGAAACGCTGCCCATCAGAATCACACTCGAGGGCGAGTGTGCCACACACGCGCCGGCGGTCCACGTGCTCGCCTCGTCGATGAGATTGGCCAATTCGACCGGTGATATTGGCGCGGTGTCCGGTCCGCACTCGATCGCTACGCCCACGCCGGCGGCCTCGGCCGCGAACCGCGTTTGAACTATCAGTTGCTCAACGAACGCCAGTAGACCCGGATAGTTGAGAAGCG
>JADFHG010000304.1 GCA_022567365.1 Planctomycetota bacterium
TTCATGTGAGTTTCGTTGCAATTGTGCGCAGCGCGGGTATATTATCATTGGCAGGCGTGCGTGGGACTTACTCCAGGTCGTCTTACAGACGGCAGCCCGATTCGGGTGGGATCCTGGAGCCCGGGGCCTGCTATTTTTTCTTGTCCGCCTCGACCAACCACTCTGCGATGGCGGAATCATCACTCCGCAACACGACCGTATCACGAGGCCAGAATTTTAGGCCGTATCCCAAGGCTCGTCGCTCGTGTCGGTAAAGGCATGGGCAAAGCATTTTCGCATATCGAGGCTCAGTGAACCCGAGCCTCTCTTCAACGGCTGCAAAATGGCTGGACGCGACGGCATCGGCTATTTGCAGCCCGGCGCGTTCGTCGTGGTTGATCGCGACAATCTGGTCGGGATTGATCACGTCCCAATCGACCGTTACGCCCAAGACACCCGTGTTGTTCTTGAGGTAGCGAAGATAGACACGAAGATCATCATATGACATCGCCGCACGGTTGGAGAACACGACCTTTGCCGTCCCGTCCCCTGGATCATTCTTGCGAATCGCGTCGCGGCAGTACCACGAAACACGTTCGAGCAAGTACCGCGTCGTGTACCGGTAGAGTTGGTGGCGTGGTGCGAACTTCTCCGGCTCTTGGATCGAGGGCTTATGCACCAGTACGGACACGATGCGGATGTTCGATTTGGCGATGGCGTCAACGTAGGGGACACGGTGCTCGTGTTTGAGGTTGCGAAAATGCAAAGGCGTTCGATGCGTGCGATTCAGCAAGTCACGCACCGATCTCACAATGTGGGCTGTCTCGGCGTCCTTCGGAAACCGGGTGATCACCGCGGACAGCACGAACCACTTGGAGCTACCCGACGTGAACTTGAACCCTTCATCTCCGGACTCATCAATGTAAACGACAAAGCTAACTGGCATCGGCGACGTCTCTGAGATATTTGGGATTGTACGTTATGCCCATGGCATACCCCGAAACGCCCGTTGCCGCAATTCGACAGCACAAACGGAGTTGATCCAATGGCACGAGCATACCGACCGACCTGGGCACAAAGGAGGGGTCGCTCGCCGTCTTGAGGCAAAGGCCCAGCGATCCGCGGTGAAGCGGCTGCGGGGAGTGCGCCCGTCGCGTGAGGATTAAGACGAAGGCGAATTCGACCGTTTCGCTGCGTGCGCTCGCCCGTCGTATCGTTCGGCAAGAACGGCTATGCGGCTCATTTGTGGGGCGTCTTCGGATCGGATAGTATGGGCAGTTCGATCCCGTCGGTCTGGGGACGGCGCGCGGTCGGCTTTGCGCTGCAGGATGACTTGCCGCAGCCGCACCCGCCCCGACCGGCGATTCCTACCCACAGACGGCGCGCGACGTACAGCACCGCAAGTAGGACGACAACCGCGACAATGATATTCTGAAACGTCATGAGCAAATCGCTACACGAACCGAACAGCCACTTGATAGGTCACCAACGCGCCGACGTAGGCGAGGCCCGTCATCCAAACAAACGTAAAGATCGGCCAGCGCCACGAGTTCGTCTCCCGGCGCATGATCGCCAGCGTCGAGACGCACTGGCAACACAGCGCGAAGAACACCATGATCGACAGGGCCACGGCTGCGTCAAAGACCTTGCGCCCGTCCGGCCAAGTCGCGTTTTGCAGTTTGGTGCGAAGGGCGGCGGACTGCTCATCGGACACGTCGCTGAGATTATAGATCGTACCGAGCGTGGCGATGACCACCTCGCGTGCCGGGAATGACGCGATCGCAGCCATCCCCACCCGCCAGTCCCATCCGAGGGGTCTCACCGCCGGTTCGATGAACCGGCCCATTCGTCCCAAGTAACTATTGCGAAGGTAGACCCCGGACTCGATTCCGCCGATCTCGCTCAACCGGTCGTTGTAGTTCGCATTGGCTTCGAAGAGGCTGCGCGCGGCGATTCCGGCGGACCCGGCCAAACGTACGATCCGTTCAATCTCGATATCGGCGCTATGGCGAAGCGTCTGCCACTCCGTCGAACCCGGCTCGAGTGCGTCCGATTCCAACTCGACCGCAAACGAAGCCTCGACGGTCTCGATGTCTCGAAGGGCACCGGCGACTGCTGCACGTTCGGGGAGTTCTTCGGCCGTCAGGTCCGGGTCGAGGGTCGTCGCGATGTGGAGAAGATCCGTCGAGTGGGCGGAAGCGGCTTCCGATCGCAGGGCGTCATGCGCTTGGGCGATCGACGCCGGGCGCGGATAGTATCCCAGCGCCCAGACGACGATGGCGACCGCGAAGATGATCGTTCCTGCCTGTACGCAGAACTCGCGACCCTGTTCGTACATCCGGTACAAGACGGTCTTGGGCGAGGGCCAGTGATAGGTCGGAAGCTCCATGAGAAAGGGAGACGTCTCACCCTTTAACAGGGTGTGTTTCAAGATCCACGCCACGACGATCGCGACGACGATGCCGAGTGCGTACATCGCCAAGAGAACCATCGCTTGAAGTCCGACAACGCCGCCCAATAGCGGCTTGGCGGGGACGAACGCGCCGATCATCAACATGTAGACCGGCAGCCGTGCACTGCAGCTCATGACCGGTGCGAGGAGAATCGTCAGCAGGCGGTCGTTGCGCCCCTCGATCGTTCGTGCGGCCATGATCCCGGGCACGGCGCAGGCAAACGACGACAACAAAGGTATGACGGCCTTGCCGTTCAGCCCGATCGCCCGCATGTAGCGGTCCATGAGCAATGCCGCGCGGGACATGTACCCGCAGTCCTCCAGGATCGCGATGAACATGAAGAGGATCAGTATTTGCGGGAGGAACACCAGGATACCGCCCACGCCCGCGATCGCGCCGTCGACCAGCAAACTCCGAAGCGGGCCGGCGGGAATCGCGGCTGCAATCAAGGCCCCCAGTCCGCCGAATGCGGTTTCGATCAGGTTCATCAGCGGTCCGGCCCAGGTGTAGACGGACTGAAAGACGATCCCGAGCAGCACGAGAAACACGAGTAGCCCCGTTACCCGATGCGTGAGGAAACGGTCGGCGGTTTCGGTCCGCGAGCGCGTAAGGGTTCGCGTTCGCGTGACGACCTTGGCCACCACCTCGGAGCTCCAGGCGTATCGTACGCGGCCCTCGATCTCGGCGATGGTCTCATCCGCCGCTTCGATTTTTCCGCGCCGTTCGGCGAGCTCATCGGCGACCGCGGGGCCGCACCTTTCGACCAGCCTGCGTTCGCAGTTTCCACCCGGATACAACAAGGCCTGCATCGCCGTCACGCGACGGACGCCGGTGCCGGAACCGTCCAACATGGACGCAATCGATGACTCCAGGCCGTCCAACTGCTCGCGCACGTGTGGCGGGAACTCGGTGCGGTGATCCGGCGGGCCGCTCTTCGACGCCTGTGATATGGCGCGAATCAAGTCGTCGATTCCGGTTGACCGCGTCGCGACGATGGGCAATACGGGGACCGTCAGCGCCTTGGCGAGCGCCCCGACGTCAATCTCGATACCCGCGTTCGCCGCGAGGTCCACCATGTTCAGGGCGACCACGACCGGAACTTCGAGCTCGAGAACTTGCCCTACAAGAAAGAGATTCCGGCGCAGATGTGTCGCGTCCACCACCACCACGACCGCGTCGGGGCGGCGCGTACCGCGCGATTCGCCAAGAAGTACGTCGAGCGCGACCGCTTCGTCCTCCGAGCCGGCGGCCAGACTGTACATGCCCGGAAGGTCGATCAGCTCGATCGGACGCGCGGCTTCGACGTGTCGCAATCGCCCCGTCCGTTTTTCGACCGTCACTCCGGGGTAGTTGGCCACATGCTGACGGAAACCGGTCAGCGCGTTGAATACCGTGGACTTGCCCGTGTTCGGGTTTCCGACGATGGCGACCGTAAACGGTCGCTCGATCACGTGCGTCTCGACTGAGGCGGTCATTGCGATTCACGGTTCCGCGCACGGAAAGTCGGTCCGGCAACCTGGGGAGGGATGGCGACGGCGGGCGTGCGGAATGATCCGAAGAAGTGCGGGATTCCGGCGCCGTCTAGTTTGCCATCAACCTTCATTGTGCGGGTTACGAAAGACGCCCTTGGGAGGGCGAACCTCCTGGTGAGCCTTCCGTCGTGACGGGAGGTTCCAAATCGGCTCGGCGCCGGCCAGCCGGTTGTACCGGAGCCGCGCCTTCATGATGACGCACACTAGTCGAGAGAAAGCTCTATGTTGTCCTGGTGCCCCGCACCAAGCCCGAGGAACGCCGAGTCGATTCGCACGATGCACGGGTTTCCGGGGTGAAGCATCTCCAACTCGGCACCGCGCACAAACCCGAGATCGGCCAGACGCTTCGCGGACGCGTCATTCGACCGCACGGCCGAAATCCGACCAACATCACCAGTCCGCAGGCTCGGCAGATTCGCGCTCATATTCGATATCTCCTAATTCACGTCGAAACACTTGCCGGGTGGTTCGCCATTCCATCGCCCACCGCGAACCGCACATGCCTTCAACGCCGGAACGACGACGGCTGGCAGGCATCAATCATCCAAACAGCCTCGAGCGATCATGCCGAATCGCCGTCTCCTCTGTGGGCCCAATTGAGACTGTGTCTCTCGATCGAACCGTCCAACAATCGAAATCGCGGCAGAGGCAGTTCGTTTCGCACCCGAGCCGGATCGAATCGGCATCTGTTTCCGTAGCAAAAAACGGGCCAAACAGAGCCAAGAACCGGGGTCTGCTCGGTCTTTCGTTGTATCGGCCGATTGTTGTCGCGGCATGGAGTATACACGGTAGCCATGCCCCTTAGCAACTCCCACGGACACAAAATTGAGACTTATTCTCAATCGCATTAGCGGGATAGCGCGCTCTGGTTGTCCCAGTTCTGCGACAATCGGTCGCAATCGGACGATTAGCCCCGTGGAAGATGCGCGAAATGACGCTCGTCGCCCCGGGCGTCCACAGTACCGACCCGTCCACTTCGACTCGCCGGGATCAACGTGGAGGAAGTCGGACCCGGCCCGCGACTACGCCTTCAGACGGGGCATACGGCTCACAATGGGGTTCGCGCCCTCGGCGGGGCTCTGTTCCAACCGGAACAACAGTGGTGAACGCAACGTCAGGGGTGGACGCCGT
>JADFHG010000305.1 GCA_022567365.1 Planctomycetota bacterium
TCGAAGAGGTTGATCACGACGACCAATCCCAACTCACGCGCGGCCGCCTGGAACGCATCGGTCGTCGGACCGGGAATGGGCTCGGCCAACTCGGCCACGTCGCCCTCGGCGGGTCGTTGGGGGTGGAAGCGTTCAAACGCCAGCTCGGCGAAACACGCACACCGGGCGCCCATTTCGGCGGCTTGGCGAAGCGCCGCAACGCCACGTTCGACGTTTGCCGTCTTATCGGGTGTGGCGTGCTGCTGGATCAGAGCTATGCGCATGGGTCTTTGCGCCTCCATCGACCGCAGGGCACGATCTCAACGGCACGGCGTCTGGTGGTTCGATACGCGTCAGCCGTCAGCTATCAGCCATCGGCCGTCAGCCATCGGCCATTAGCCGTCGGCGATCGGCAGACGACAGTCGGCAGCCGGCGATCGGCAATCAGTGGCCAAACAGCCAGTAACCACTATCAGTCAGCCGTCGAATAGGGAGCCTTGGGCCGGAATCTCCTCCGCCGCCCTTTCGCGGACCTCGCGGATGGCCTCGACGAACTCCTCGACGGTCTTGAACTTTCGATGAACGCTCATGAAGCGCACATATGCCACGGGGTCCAGCAATCGCAACTCCGCGCCGACGTAGCGGCCGATCGCTTCGCTGGACGCCTCCCGATCATGATTCGTGAATAGACGGGTCTCCACGCGATCCAGCAGTTCCTGTATCTGCGCTTCGCTTACGGCGAGCTTGGCGCACGCCCGTTCGACGCCGCCATAGATCTTCTCACGATCGTAGGACTGGCGCCGCCCATCGACTTTGATGACCGATATGCGAAGCTCCTCTTCGATCCGCTCCTTTGTCGTGAATCGTCGACCACACGCCATGCACGACCGGCGACGGCGGATGGCCGCCCCCGCTTCGGTCATGCGCGAGTCGATGACCCGGTTTTCATTGTTCGCCTTGCAGGCCGGACAGCGCATCGCCCTAGCCTCCGTATGCCGATTCGATTCACGCGTAGGACATGGCCCTAGCGTCGACCCACCCACGATGTGGGCAGAGCAAGAGGCTAGCAACAAGATATGGCGTGTCAATTCATGCCGCGAGGCGGGTATATCGAAAAACATCGGGCGACGGGATCAGCCCGGACGGCAAGTCACCCGCAGAACCCATGCCGCGAGCCACGCTCCTCACCGCTCTTGGCGGCTCATCCCCCACCCGCTTTACGTCAACCGCCGGATTCCGTATGAACCTGCCATGGGAAGACTGTTGCACAAGCAATTGGCGGGCATCGAGTTGGCGGGATTCTCGCTCGCCGGCGAGGAAACGACGGTTGTCGCCCCCGAATACAACGTGGCCTTCGACGTCGGTCGCGCGCCCCGTGAGATCATCTCGATCGACAACGTGTGCCTTTCGCACGGCCACATGGACCACGCGGCGGGCGTTGCCTACTACTTCTCGCAGCGCAACTTCATCGGCAACGCACCCGGCAGGGTGATCGTCCATATCGATCTCGCCCAGGCGCTGCAGCGGCTCATGGACGTTTGGGGGGATATCGAGGGGCATCCGTCGCCCGGGACCATCGAGGGGGTCGAACACCTGCAGGACGTCGAGATTCGGCGGAACCTGATCGTTCGTCCGTTCAATGTGAACCACGCGGCGAGCGCCCTGGGTTATTCGCTGATCGAGCGTCGCCACAAACTCAAACCGGAGTTCATCGGCAAGACCGGTCCGCAACTCGTGGCACTGAAGCGCGAGGGCATCGCAATCGAAGGCACGACCGAAGTCGTGTTGCTCACCTATACGGGCGATACGGCCGTCGGACGATTTCTCGAGCTGGACTTCGTCGCCAAGAGTCGGGCGTTGCTCATCGAGTGTACGTTCTTCGACCCGGAACATCGCGACCGGGCGGTAGCCGGGCGGCACATTCACGTCGTGGACCTGCCGGAAGTGTTGGCGGCGATCCCGGATGCCCAGATCATGCTCACCCATATGACCCATCGGACGGACTTGCGGCAGGCGAAGAGGATTCTCGAAGGGGTGGTCTCATCGTCGGACCTCGAGCGCATCTCGTTCCTAATGGAGCGACCGCCTCGCAACGAACGGCCAAGACGCCAACGATAAAGATGGCCACGCACGTACACAGCCGGTGCGCACACGGCGGAGAAACCCGTGCCACACGTGTTGGAACCGGTGGATCGAGGTCGGCGGTGGATCAGGAATCATGCACCGTCGAGGTGGTAGCCGTTAGCGTATCCGCCGGCGCGTTATCGCAACGCGATTTCGTTTCCCGCAAGGCGAGGATCAGTTCGATTTCGCCCATGGGACGGCCGAGGGTCTCCGCGATGCTGGCCACGCTGAGTCCGCTATCGGCCAGGTCGTGAACTCGCGCGTGCCGATCATCGGCACTTTGCGAATCGATCGAGGCGAGTTCTTCGTCATCGTGCTCGTTGTCCGGCGCCACCTCATCCGACTCCGAAACGTCTCCAATGGTCGTATCGACCGTCGGCTTGCCGGCCGCGGATCGTTGTAGACGGCTGAGTTCATCGATCCTGCGATCGGCGTCTCGAATGATGCACTCGAGTTTGGCGAACCGGGTGTCGAGTTGTCCGTTGACGTGCCGCGCGAGTTCATCGAGACGGAGAATCGCTTCGTTGACGTCGTCTTGGATTGCCCTTCGACGAGCGACCTCGAACGGCACCTCGCGAGTGGTCGCCGTTACATTGCGATACGGCGGCTGGTTTGCCCTGCGGACTTGTTTCAGTTTTCGGCCTGTGCTTCGAAGTGCCACAAACGTGACCACCACGGCGGCGAGCACGAGCAGCAACTCGCCATAGCCGATGGTCCAGCCGGTCTGCGCCGGTGAGCGCCAGGCAAGCGCGACGGCGAGTTGTTGCGGTTCAAAGATCATGGCACTTATCACACGGTGTTGATGCGCACTCGGCTCCGTCTGAAAACTCGTTCGATGTAGCGGCCGCCCCCCGTGGCGGCCGTGGGACGCGAGGAACGCCAGCGCTCTGCGTGGTTTTCAGACAGAGCCTCGCCAAACCCAAACACCAGCCATCAGCCGTCAGCCGGGGCGGTGCTCCCGCCAGGCGGCCGTGGCCGCGGCAATCACGTCGGCCAGCGGCACGTTATGCTCCAGCGCGGCCGATCGGCAATCCTCATACTCGGGGCTTGCCGTCGCCGTACCGTCCGCCACCTTCATGCGAATCGTACCGTACGCCGTCCGAATCGCCTCTTCGTGCCGCGGCAGCGTCGTGCGTCGGGCCGTGTGGCGACGAATCCCGAACGTCGACGTCTCGTAGAAGACGGTCTGCTCCAGGGCGTCCGCGGTCTCCGGTCGACACAAGACGGTGAGCAGCACGCCGGGGCGCGACTTCTTCATCTGTATCGGCAGGGCATAGACATCCAGTGCACCCGCGTCGAACAATCGATCGATGCAATGGCCGATGACCTCGGGCGTCGCGTCGTCGATGTTGGTTTCCAGCACTGTGATCTCGTCGATATTGCCCGCACCGCCCGGCTCGACCGATTCGCCGATCAAAACGCGAAGCACATTCGGGCGATGGGCGCCGTCCCGCGTGCCCGCACCCATTCCGATCGTCCGGATCCGCATGGGTGGGATCGGGCCGAATTCGTCGGCGAGCGTCGTGAGCACCGCGGCGCCCGTCGGCGTCGTAAGCTCCCCGGTCTCGTCGCACGCGGCAAGGGGCACGTCCTTTAGCAGCTCGGCGGTCGCTGGGGCCGGGACCGGCATGACCCCGTGTGCGCACGTGACGGTGCCCGATCCCGTCGGGATTGGCGAACAGACGACCCGATCGACCCCGAGCGATTCGAGCGCGAGCACGGCACCCGTGACGTCGAGGATCGCATCGACCGCGCCGACCTCGTGGAAGTGGACCGATTCGACGCTCGTGCCGTGCACGGCGGCCTCGGCTTCGGCCAATCGGGTGAAGATGCGAATCGCTTGATCTCGAACGCGATCACTCAGATGGGCACCCTTCAACACGTCGGTGACGTGGTGCAGGTGTCGATGTGGCTGCTCGGCCGTCGCGTCGAGCACGACGTTGAATCGTGTAGCCGCGAAGCCCTGTTTGCGAACGGCGTCAATCGAGACGCGATAACCGTCCAGCCCGAAGCGATCAAACGCGGCCGTGAGCGCGCCCTGGTCCGCGCCGGCGTCGATCAACGCGCCGACGATCATGTCGCCGGCCGCACCGCAAAAACAGTCAAAGTACGCGATCTTCACGCGATTGCGCCCCAGTGGTCGCCTCATCTTCCAGTGCCTAGCCGCTCGTGGAAAAAGCCTGTGGGACCGACTTTCTAGTCGGTCAAACGCCGCTGGTGGGCCGAAAACGACCGACTGGAAAGTCGGTCCCACAGAGTATCCTTGTCTTCGACAGGCGGCTAGCCGCAATGCCTCGTGCCGCACTGCCGCGTTCCGAAACGCCGAGTTTCGCCGATCCCTGGCGCCGCGCGGGGCGTATCGGATCGTCCGGTCCGTTCCCGTGCCGCGACATGGGCACGCGCGGATCGGTCGGTCGATTTGTACCGCAGTCGCGTGGATGACGCCATAGAAGATCGTGCTACGGCAGTTTGGGTATTCGACAGATTACGCGGTCCGTGCGACCGGGCGGGCGAGGCTCCCGCCGAGCCGCTACCGGCACGGGCAAGACGGCTTGCTGGCCGTCAACCGCCGGTCGTTGGGGGCGCGCGATAGGAGAGAATCTTGGTTCCATCGGCGATCAACAAGAATTCCTGTCCGTCGGAACCCGTCGGCAACACGAGCACGGACCCGGGTCCACTCTTGCTGGCGATGACCTCTTCGTAGATGAGCGCCCCGCCCGGATCGAAGAACTTCAGGATTGCGCGGGTCGGGTTTGTGACGACCGCCCCAGCCAGGAATGGAATCTGGGTTTCAAACGAAAACGTGATTTCGACCCGGTGGGTCTCGTCGTCCTCTGAAAACCGAACCGAACGCTCGACGCTACCAGTTTCGGTGGGACTGGGGTTTTCAGCCACGGTGAATGGCTGTGAATAGTCAACACCCTCGTATGAGCAGCCAATCTCCGCCGAAGGAACCACCGTTCCCACTACAGCGCCGGTATCG
>JADFHG010000306.1 GCA_022567365.1 Planctomycetota bacterium
AAGTCCGCGTAGCGTCCGCCCCCTGTGGCGGACGTGGTTTTCGAATCCGCTATCGCCTTCCTACGTCCGCCACGGGGGGCGGACGCTACGAACTCGGATGGACAACACTTCTTCAACAGGCTGCTAGCCATTCCCCCAGACCACACGCTCTTCAACAGTCTGCTATGCGCCATTCCGTTCGTCGTGCCGCTGACTAGGCGACAGCGACGCTCCCAACCCTGCTCCAGCCGTCTTATCGACACCACCGCCATCGAACGCCAGATACGGCGAAATCCGCTCGATCGTCTTGGGACCGATTCCGTTGACTTCTTGCAGATCGGACCGCGCGGCGAAGGGACCAAGGGACCGATTGCGCGTCGTCCCCGCAGCATCGAGGGCGGACGCCGCCCAAGACCGTCGGTACGCGATGATCTTGTCCGCCGCGACCAAACCTATGCCCGGCAATTCCGCAAGCGCCGCCCGGTGCGCCGTGTTTGGGTCAAGGCGAGTCATTATACGGCGCGCTTGAACGGCGGAGGATTCCATAGCTGGTACGATTCCGACAATCATGCCCACGCAGAGAAGCCCCATGGCCGCGAAGAACGGATCCGACCGCCGATCCCCAACGTGATGAGGCACGGATTCCCCTTTCCGAATCGACACGGTCATGCCGTCTACCCGCCCCTTGAGCGGCCGTGCTGGTTCAAAACGGCTTTCGTCTCGACGAATCGTTCGTAGGCGGGCTTGGGCGCAAGGTCGCTCCCGACGACTCCGCAGTCGTTGTCGCCGTCGGTCGTGCCGTCGACGAGACCGTGCCAGATCACCTTTTCGACAAATGGTTTGCTGAGGGCGATTTCGAGAAACCGCTCCACCCACGCCGCCTGCGATTCCCGGCTCCACGGTTCTCGCCAATGCCCATGCGCGCCGCCCTTGACCGTGGCCGACGGCACCTGAAACGCGGTCACGTGCAACGGCTTTCCGAGCTTGCCGTACAAATCGAGGATCGACGAAATCTGGAAGAAATCACGTACATTGTGCCCGTCCGCGAGCCGATCGAATCGAAACTGCAACCCGAAGGCCTCGAAATCCAGCCCGCTCTGCACGACCATTTCGGCATAAAGCACAGGCGGGATGGTTCGCTGGTTGCGGGCATAGTACTCACCCCACGGGGCCAGGAGATCGATCACGGCGACGCCCCGAGGCGCGACTTGCTTTGTGATGGCCATCGCCATCCGCGTCAATTCCATGAGCTGCTCGAAATTGAAATTGAAGCAGTTCGTCGTGTGAATCCCACTGACCACGTCCCAAGTCTGAATGTATTGGCCGTAGCGGTTGATCACCCGACGGATGTGCTCAAATGCGAGGTCACGCAGGGTATCGAAATCGTGCTCCCACATGTACAACCAATCCGGCACGCTCGACTCGCTAAGCGACAGGAGAGCGCTGCCGCGGATCGGAATCCCCGACTTTGCGAGCCACTCGACCCACGTATCGAGTGGTTTCCAATTGAAGCTCTGTTCGTTCGGTTCAATCTCACGCCAGGAAATCGGCACAGTGACAAAATCGAACGCATCGGTAAGGAGTTTGCCGTGCTCCGCAGTCGGCGGATCCAAGCCGACCGAGCAGCCCAGTACCTGGCGATTGGGACCGGTCTGGCAACGGCGCTCGAAGAACGCCTTCGCGTGCACGCGCGCGATCTCCTCGCTGGCCTGGATCGCCTCGGTCAATGCACGTTCCCCGGCCTCGGCCGCAACGGACAACGGATCACCCTTGAGTGCCTTGATGAGAAGGTCACGCGCACGCTCGAATCGTTCGGCCAGATCGGCGTGGCTGAGCATCTCGAACATGCCCCAGTCCTCGAGTTTGTGCATCAACCGCATGAGCCGCCCCCGAGCAAGCTCGACCTGAAGGACGTACGGTTCATCCCGCTCGGGAACCCGTATCGTCTCGAGCAGGATCTTCCCGACCTGATCGACCGGCCAAAGCAGCGCCAGCCCAGCGGGTCCGGCCGCTTGCTTCTTGCAGGTGATGGTCCCATCCTCGAACGCGATCTCGGCGCGCAGCGGCACGTCGTCGGTGCCCAATAGGTAGGCACCGTCCAGGCATACGTAATCGGCCGGTTTGCCGTCTGAGACTACCGCATAGCGGAGCATGGAGGCCTACGGGAACGAAACAATAAAGTATGAGTACCGTTGACGCTCGCCGCGGCGGCGAGGACTCAAGTCGCTACGCTAGGGCGTCAATTTAGCGTGAATCGTGTCATGCTACAAGTTTTGGTTTCCGAGAGCGGATGCGGATCGCACGCTCGCCACCGCGCCTGTGTGGTAATTTGAACAGATTGGCCTCTTATCCGAACCCCGACCGTCAGGGAGCGGCCGTCCCGGTATTGGCCAAGCCGCTTCCTGACGGATGCGGTTCGGATCAACATACGCCCGCCGAATTCTGTATCGCTGCGCTGGCTGGCTGGCGAAGAAGCCACTTCCTGCGGTGCGGCAACGGCGAATTGCCGGTGCACGTATGGGCTATCAGCAGGTGCCACGCATTCTCCAGTAGACCGCTAAGGAATCGCCGCCGCCACGGTTGCGTTTCGCGGGACTCCACGACACGATTGCGAAACCTACCGCGCGGTCTTCCACGCAGCCCAATGGCTGGCGAGCAATGAACCTGCGCGGCGCCGTCCACCGTCCGACGCGAATCGCGTGGTGCGAAGCGGCCACACGTGTCTTGACCTAGTGAGGACCTTGGCGACACTGGCCATGCCAGCTTGCTGGCCCGTGGGTGTCATTGTTACACCAACCGGCCGCAGCCTGTTGAAGAAGCAGCGGCGCCCACGCCCGTGGCGGCCGTGGAATACCCAAGAGCGTGGAGCTACGAGGCCGCCGTCGGGTTTTTGAACGAACCGGTCGGGCTACTTTGAGCCGTATTGTGCGGTGCGGGGAACACAGTCCTTCGATAGGAGAGCAACGACCGAATGACAATCGATAGACCGTCCATCATCACCACGACGACGATCGACGCGGGGTTCGCCGTTCGTCGAGGCAAGGTACGCGACATTTACGACCTTGGCGACGAGATACTCCTGGTAGCGACCGACCGAATCAGCGCATACGACGTCGTGCTCCCGACGGCCATCCCGCAAAAGGGCGTCATGCTCACGCAAATATCCGAATTCTGGTTCGACTTCTTCGCGGACCGCGTGCCTCACCACTTGATCGAGGTCATCCACGACACCGCGCCGAACGGGCTCGAACCGTACATCGACCAGCTCCGCGACCGCACGATGCGTTGTAGGAAGACCAACGTCGTGCCGATCGAGTGCGTCGTGCGCGGATACCTCGCCGGCTCGGGGTGGAAAGACTACAAGCGAACCGGCGCCGTGTGCGGCGTGTCGCTGCCGGAAGAGATGAAGGAATGCGAGAAGCTCGCCGAGCCGATCTTCACACCGGCCACCAAGGAGGACGAAGGCCACGACGAAAACATCTCCTTCGAGCGCGCATGCGAAATCGTCGGCGCGGACTGCATGAAACTGCTCCGCGATCGCAGCCTCGACCTCTATCGACGCGCGGCCGAATATGCCCTCGGTCGCGGCATCATCCTCGCCGACACGAAGTTCGAATGGGGCGAGATCGACGGCGAATACATTCTCATCGACGAAGTGTTCACGCCCGACTCGTCACGCTTCTGGCCGCTCGAGAAGTACGAAGCAGGCCGCGACCAGGATAGCTTCGACAAGCAGTACGTCCGCAACTATCTCACGACGCTCGTCGACGCCGGCAAGTGGGACAAGACCCCGCCCGGACCGGAGCTGCCCGACGAAATCGTCGCCAATACGGCCGCGAAGTACCGCGAGGCGCTGGAGCGGTTGACCCGGTAGACTGGGCGAACGGCCCGCGTGCGAGGTTCGCAGTCCGAACGACGTCTTTCGTAACCCAAGAAATGAACCTTGACGCACGGCGGGAGCGTTTTTCGGCCGGGAGCAACCCAAGTTCATCCCGTCCGTCGTGCCGGCTTTTTTGAACCGGCGACTCAAGCCCCCGGGGTTTTCTGCCGTTCTTGGGACTGCCGATGCAGCGGTTTGACGGCCCGGCCGTCTTGACTTACGCACAAGTCTTCCTATAGTCACGCCGCATCCGCACAAGTCGCGGCCAAATCCCCGATAGCTCAATTGGTAGAGCGAGCGGCTGTTAACCGCTAGGTCGTAGGTTCGAGTCCTACTCGGGGAGATGCGTATTGCACAACCCTATCGGAAGACCCGGTAGGGTTTGTTCTTGCGCGAGGCCAGCCAGGTCAGTCTCGATGACGATCTCGCGGGTCTCGGCGTCGGCCACGATCCGCTTGCAGAACCCGGACAGCGCAGAACGCTGATCCTCGACCTCAAGGCTGTCAAGCATGGCAGTCAGATCATGCACGCGAGCCACCAAGATGGCGGCAATCGCATCGGGATCGAGATGGGTTCCCGCCACCCCCAGAATCTCCTGCCGTCGGGTCGTGGCAACACATAGCCCCTCGTCAATCTCACGGGATTTCCTGCTGACCGCCGGATCGCCCCGGTCGAACACGCCGTCGACAACGCTCTCTATGAGCCGGGCTTTCTTCTCCTCCAGCGTAGCAATCTCCTTGTCGATGTGGGCGGTGTCCAAGAAATCGCTGCGGATGAGCTGGCCGATCCGCCCGACCAGGTAGGCACGCAGATGACTTTGGAACGCTGAGTCCGAGACACGATCCTGAATTTCACCAAAGATGTACGCCTTGAGACGGTCGGCATTGACAGACCAGCCATCGCATTTCTGTTCCGTCCGCCCCGACAACCGACCGGAGCATTCATAGTAATAGTAAGTCTTGCCGTTCTTTTTCCGTGGTCGGCAATGGTAGGCTGCGCCGCAGTGCTTGCAGGTGATCGCCGACGAGAAGAGCAACAGTCTCTTTCGCCCCGGCGCTCGATTTCCTCCGCGCTTGCCCGTTGTGCCTATCGAATCGGCGACGCGCTGGAACAGGTCGGCAGTCACGATTGCCTCGTGCGTGTTCTCGACAAGTAGCCACTCCGCTTCTGGATTGCGGCTCAGCTTAGTGCCGTCCATCTGGTTGCGAACACCTGCAT
>JADFHG010000307.1 GCA_022567365.1 Planctomycetota bacterium
TCCTGTACGCGGGCGGCGTCGCGGGCGGAGCGCATGAATCGGCGCAGCAGGGCCGCCGCATGGTGCCGTGCGCCGGCACCCAGCAGTCGATCCGCAAGTGACGTGTTCCCCATGGGATTACTCCGCAGCGGGCTAAATCGCCGTAGTGCGCGGCACGGGCCTTGGTGGAATCGAAACGGCTTCCGGTGACACGAGCGTTTTCGCACGATCCAGCGGGACGACGTGCGCGTCCGCTCGACCCGATTCTTCGAGCGACTCGAACGAACATGCGTCCGCCTGATCGAAGGGGCCGACGCGGGTTCGCGCGAGCGACGTCAAACAGCCGCCCACGCCCAGACGCCGTCCCCAGTCTCTGATGAGCGATCGCACGTAGGTACCCCGTCCGCAGCACATCTCGAACTCGATGCAGGGCCAGTCGTAGCGGTGTACGTGAATCCAATCGATTCGCACGGCCCGCGGCCGCAGGACGGGCGCTTCGCCCCGCCGTGCCAACTTGTATGCCCGTACACCGCCCACCTTGACCGCACTGACGATGGGTGGCACTTGTTCGATCGTGCCCTCGAACATTCGACGGGCCGCGTCGACGTCCTCCCGCGTCGGTATCGACGCCACCGAGACCGCGGCGATCGGCGAATCGCTGTCGAGCGTCTCGCTGGTGACGTCGAAACGCGCACCCGCCAGATAGACCTTGGGATGGTCCATGATCGACTCGACGAGCTTCGTCGCTCGTCCCAGACAGATCAGCAGCACCCCCGTGGCGCCGGGATCCAACGTGCCCGCGTGACCGCTCTTTTTTTGGCCCACGATCTTGCGGACGCGATAGAGCGCTTTTGCCGATGTAATGCCCGCCGGCTTGTTCAGATTGATGATTCCGTCGAGAGGTGCCCGGTCGTGATTCGGTGTCGACGCGGTCCCGTGCCGTCGCGTCACCCGTCCGTCTTCTCCAGCACGGCCTCCACCTGCTCGCCGTCTTGATCGTGCGTGAGCGCGAGTTTTCCGTCGACCCGGATCCGCCCGGGGTATTCCCGCTGTGGGCCGGACGCGGGGATCACCGTCAGCATCCGTCCGTTCCACTTGTATGTCCCCGTGCTGGTGTGCGATTCGCCGTTGTACTTGGAAGTGGCCGTGTAAATGCCTTCCTTGTCGAAGTCCACGTTGCTGATCGGAAACACCATTCCCTCCGGCATGACGGCCACCGTTCGCCACGAGCCGACGATGTTGCTGCATCCGATCGCCGTCACCAAAATCCCCGCCAACGTCATCGTCGAAATCAATCGTTTCATCATTGGGCCTCCTTAGCTGCACATGAGACTTCAAGCCTTCACCCGACCGCGGCAAGCATCCTCAGCCGAGAAGCGTACCGCTTGCGATCGAGTATGTGCCTCGCCGGTGAGTTGTCAATCCTCATCGAGTCGTCGGCGAGCGACGGCGGGGTGACCCTGCGTGGGCAACCATCCAGGGCCACCCAGCCCGCCTCTTGGGCGCCTGTTGGGGCGTGCGAAAACGTATTGATTCGAGTTGCAATCCTGCTATAATGCGGTGTTGACCGTTCTTGTTCGGAGTTGCTTGTGGCCATCGCCGCTGTGCCCGGTGTCGCTTGCGCTATTCGCTCGCGCCACCGACTACTTTGTGCGTTTGCAAAGGGATTGAAGCTATGGACTCGAGGCAAACCGCGAAGATCTTCGTTGTTCTTTCGATCTCCGTCTTGGCGGTTTCGGGCGCGGTTGCCCAGCCGCCGTTCACCGAAGAGGCAGTTCAGCGAGGGGTCGATTACGTTGCCTGGAAGAACGGAGACGTCGGCATCGCCGGGCAGAGTCAGGGCGCGGCATTCGTCGACCTGGATCTCGACGGCGATCCGGACCTCATCCTGATCGGCGACGTAACCGGACTCGTCGGCGTCTACGAGAACGACGGCACCGGGCACTTCACGAGGCGCAACGACACGGGTATGCCGATTCTCGATCATGCGTCGGCGGTGACGGCCGCCGACTACGACGCGGACGGCGACCTGGACATATACATCACCCAGTTCAACAATATCGCCCTGCTGCCCCAACCAAGCGGGCAAAACTATCTTCTGCGCAATGACGGCGGTTTCACGTTCACGGACGTCACGGTCGAGGCCAACCTGTACGATCTCGGAGCGTCGACGGGACCGACCTGGGGTGACTACGACGGCGACGGATACCTCGACCTCTACGTTCCGAACTACACCGGCTCCTGGGAACCGACGAACAACCGTCTGTACCACAACCTTGGTGACGGCACGTTTGAAGAGGTCGCGGCGGTTCTCGGGGTGGACGATCCGGGCGCCGGTTTCCAGGCGTCATTTGTCGACTACGATTTGGATGGCGACGTCGACCTCTACCTCGTCAACGACCGCGGCGTGGTGTTTGGTCGCCCCAATCGTCTTTGGAAGAACTTGGGCGACGGCACGTTTCAGGACGTTTCCGAGGAGTCGGGCACGGATCTCGCGATTTGCGGGATGGGACTGACCGTCGGCGACATCGACCGCAATGGTTGGCCGGAGTTCTACGTCAGCAACTCGAACCATAATCCCCTGCTGATGAATCAAGACGGCACGGCGTTCGTGGATCAGTCCGTCCTTTGGGACGTCGAAGGCGGGCTCAGCGGCTGGGGCGTCATGTTCTTCGATATGGACAATGACGCGTACCTCGACATCTACGTCTGCAATACCCTCCTGGGTCAATCGGGCCTGTTTGCGGACCGTCTCTACGACTGCGACGGCGGTCCGCCGTGCGTGGAGATTGCTGAGGAAATGGGTCTCAACGTGGACACGCCGGCATACGGCCTGACGTCGGCCGACATCGACAACGACGGCGACCTCGATTTCGTCGTCATTCGCCCGAGCGGCAAGCTCCCCGACTGGGGTGTTTTGCCCGTGCTCATGTACATCAATCACGCCGACACCGGGCCGAACAACTGGCTCAAGGTGCGGCTCGCGGGGGCGGCGCCCAATTACTTCGGCGTCGGCGCCACGGTCTTGCTCGAAGACGATCTCGCCGCCGGCGGGATCGCTTGGCAACAGCGGATGCAGATATCCGGGAGCACCTACAAGTCTCAACAGGACATGGACCTGCACTTCGGTGTCGGCGCGACCACCGTCGTCGGAGAAGTGCGGGTGCTTTGGCCGAGCGGAGTGGTTTCCATCGTGCACGACGTTGCGGTCAACCAGACACTCGTCATTCAAGAGATTCCGACGCTCGAATCTCTGACCGTCAGTGGTCCGACCGTCGTTGCCGCAAGCACCGTCGCCTATTTCACCGCCTCGGCGCTATACAACGACAATTCCGTCGTCGACGTGACCGGTGACGCCGTCTGGTCCCTCGACCCGATGGACTACGCTGCCTTCACCGCACCGGGCGAGTTGACCGCCGGCGCGCCCCCTGGAGACGTCACGGCGGAGATTTCGGCATCGTTCGATGATATGGTCAGCAATACCCATATCATCACAATTGCTGCGGCCTCGCCGGTCGATGTTGTTCCCCCGACCGTGTCGATCACCGAGCCGACGGACGACGAAGCGTACGCAACCGAGGAGGCCGCGATCCAACTGACCGGCCAGGCGGCGGATGCGTACGGCGTGACCCTCGTCGAGTGGCGAGTCAATAACGGACCAGCCGTGCCGTGCAGTGGCACAACGACGTGGTCCACCGGATCCATCGACCTCTCGGCGGGCGAAAACGAGGTCACGATCACCGCGCGTGACGGTGCCGGCAACGTAGGTTCGGATGTGCTGCTTGTCACGTACACGCCAGCCGGCGGTTCAGAGCCGATTCTCGCCGTTTCGGTCATGTCGGTCGATTTCGGGCAAACCGATGAAACGCGCGAACTCGCCGTTTGGAACGATGGTGACGGCGATCTGGACTATTCTCTCACCAGCGATGCAACATGGCTTACCGTCACGCCTCTTGCCGGTAGCAGCGGCGGCGCGGATGACGTCCAGACGCACACACTCACGATCGATCGAGACGCATTCGAACCCGGCGCGACCGTGTCCGCGAATGTTGTCGTTGCCGATGGCACGACGGCCGACGGCGCGATCACCGTCGCCGTTTCGGCCCAGACGCCGCCCGCCGAAGCGGCCGCGCCTTCGTTCGACGTATCCGCCGACGTCCTCGATTTCGGGACGGAGGGAACCACGCGGGAGCTATCGGTCTTCAATGCCGGCGGAGGCACGCTCATCTACGAGATCATCGTGGATGATCCCTGGATCGCCGTCGATCCCGACTCCGGCGCATCGAGCGGAATGGACGAAACCGTCGTGCACACCGTAACCGTCAATCGCAGCGGTCTCGAACCGGGAAAGACCGTTTCGGGAACCCTGGAGTTCGTGCCCGATGACGCGGCGATCGAAACCGTCACCGTTTCCGTGTCGGCAACTTCCGACCCGCCGCCGACAATCGACGATCCCGCCGCGGACACCGATGAGCAGCCCGACGACGACGGAACGGCTACACCGGGACCGACGGTGGCCGACCCCAACGCCGACGCCGATGTACCTACCTCCGACAGCGCGGATGACGGACCGGCCGATGCCGTCGACGACGAGCCAACGGCCCCACGGAGTTCGGGCTGCGGGATCTTCGGCATGCTTTCTTGGGTCGTCGCCGGATTCGGCATGGGGCTGCTGCGATCGCGCACGCGCCGATCCCGCGCACGGACATAGCCGATCACACGCAGTCGGCCCGTGCGAATGGCGCCGCTCGGCTTGGGTCGGCTCCGTGACGGTTCCGGCGGCCTCAGACCGCCCAATCCGAACCGCGACAGTAAGGGAGCGGTCTGCGCGGTAGCACCCCACAGCGATGGAACGGTATTAAGCATCGCCGGGAACGCGGCAGGACCCATCCGCCGATTCTGTCACGGACCCGCTTGGGTCACATGCCGAGCTTCGGGCTTGACGCCCGCGCGGTGCTTCGTCTGCCGACAACTGCTCCCCGCCGAACGCGGATTGGTACGTGTTTAGCGGTTTTGCCGCAAACGCACGGTAGCGTCCGCCCCCCGCGGCGGACGTGGGCATGCGAAGCACTGCCCAACTTCTACGGCCGC
>JADFHG010000308.1 GCA_022567365.1 Planctomycetota bacterium
ACAAATCGAAAAGTAGTATAGGACGGGCTCGCTTGCCACGGATCGAACGGGGTGCTTGGCGGTGTCTCTGATTGGCACCGGCGGACCTTGAATTCGCTTGGGGTAGTGGTTTTGGATTGGGTTCCACGGAGAAAGCAGATGCGGCACAACAGGCCAAAGACCAAGATTGCTTTGAGGTTGATTCCCGGATTGCTCGCCTTCGCGGTGATGACGGTCCCCTCGTTTGCCAGCGACTGGGTCGACTACACCAATGAGACATCGGCGCGTCTGGTCGCGCCGAATTCGCTCGGTGCCGGCGACACGCAGGAAAAGGACTATGCCTGGGGGGACGTCGACAAGGACGGTGACATCGACCTGGTGGTCGTGCGAAAGCAACCGTTCACGACCACGGGGAAAAGGGTCAACGTGCTGTTTATGAACGAGGGCGGCATCCTCGTCGATCGCACGACGGAGTACGCGACGGATTCGGACATCCCGGGTGACCTGGGCTTCAATACACCGACGAACGATCGCGACATCGCACTCGTCGACGTGGACGGCGACGGGTGGCTCGACATGGTCACCGTGGTCACCCTCACCGACAACCAGGCCAAGCACCTTTCGCACCCGCGCATCTACATGAACAAGGGCGAAATCGACGGCGTCTGGCAAGGGTTCAAGTATGAAGACGCCCGCTTCCCGCTGTTGCACCCGACCGCCGGCCCGCGATTCTGTTCAGTGGGTACGGGCGACGTCACCGGCAACGGGGTCCCTGATCTCTACTTCGGCGACTACGACAGCGGGGGCACACAGATCTTCGACTTCAACAACCGCCTCCTCATCAACGATGGAAACGGGTTTTTCACCGACGAAAGCACACTGCGCATGACGGGTCCGATGCTCCTTTCCGCGTTCGGCGCGGCGAGCGTCATCGCGGACATCAACAACGACGGCGTGATGGACGTCGTCAAGCAGACCGCGCTGACCGCCCCGCAGCACATCGCGGTGACGTATAACGATCCCTCCAACGAGGGATACTTCTTCGCGTACGATACGCTTAACTCGTTCCCCTCACCATACTTCGTCAGCGTCGGCGACCTGAACAACGACGGCAGGCTCGACCTCGTCGAAACGGATGACGGAGTCGACCGCTACGCGCTCAACACCGGCAACGGCGGCGACGGTCTCGCGAATTGGTTAGTGCTTTCATTCCCCGGTACGACCGGCGGGTTCGGCGGCAACTCGGTCATCGCCGACCTCGACAACGATGGGTGGAACGACGTCTTTATTACGGACGTCGACGTGGACATCTTTGGTTGCTCGCGCATCAGCGACGTTCTTCGCAACAACGCCAACCCGCCGAACGTCACCTTTACCAACGACGTCGCCAACCTTCCGACGAGTACACTCACGGGCATCCACGACATCGCGATCTTCGACCTGAACGGCGACGGTTGGCTCGACATGGTGATCGGGAAGTGCAACGGAACCCAGATATGGATGTCCAACCCGCCGTTCTCCGTGCAGTTCGTATACCCCGAAGGGCGACCCGAGACCGCGTCGCCCACGAACGGGGCGACCTTCCCGGTGGAGATCATCCCGATCGGTGACTTGCTCGCGACCGATACCCCGACGGTCCACGTCTCGATCAACGGCGGCGATTTCGTCTCGTCGCCGCTGACCGACCTTGGTGAAGGCCTGTACGAGGTCGCCCTCCCGGCTGCGGATTGTCTCGACAAATTGAGCTACTACATCACGGCCGAGCTTTCGTCCGGCGCGGAGTTTTCAGATCCCGTCGGCGCCCCCGCGGACACGTTCGAGACGGTCGCCGCGGAGGGTACGTTCGAGTTGTTCGCCGATCAGATGGAAGGCGACGTTTCCGGCTGGTCCGTGGAAAGCGCTCGCACACTCTCGACCGGCGAATGGGAACCCGCCATTCCGAACGGCACGACGCAGGACGGACAAATCATCGCCCCCAGCAGTGATGCGACACCGGGTGAGGGCAACGTCACCGCGTTCGTCACAGAGAACGGCCTGCCGGGCGGTGGCGCTGGAGAGGCCGACGTCGACGGCGGACCGACCTACCTCATGTCACCGGTACTGGACCTGGAGGGCACGGACGGGACGGTCCAATACGCGCATTGGTTCAAGAGCTGGATCAATCCGGACGTGTTCACCGTTGACGTGTCCAACGACGCGGGCGAAACTTGGACCCCGGTCGCGGTGATCCAAGGGACAATCGCGTGGGATATCGGCTCTTTCATCGTCGGCGACTATGTCGAACCCACGAGTCAGGTGATGGTACGATTCGGCACAGACGATACCCCGAGCAACTCCTACACCGAGGCCGGCGTCGACGACTTTGTCGTCACCGCGCTCGACTGCGGCGACGTTCCGGTCGAAATCGTATCGAGTGATCCGCCGAACAACGCCCGCGACGCACGACAACCCTTCGAGCCGGACGGCAGCAACCCGGACGGATGGAGTTCGCTACAGTTGACCTTCAGCGGCGCGGCCGATGGACTGTCGGCGGACGACTTCGTCGTCACGCACACCGGCGTCGGTGAGCCGCCGACGGTGACCGATGTGACGGCCGACGGCAACACGGCGACGATCGAGTTGAGCGGCAGCATCGAAACGCTCGCTTGGACGACGATCATGCACGCGGCGAGCGGCACGAGCACGCGTATGGGCTATCTTCCAGCCGACGTCAACGAAGATGGGGTCAGCACGGCGAACGACGTCCTGACCCTGATCGATGCGCTAAACGGCGTCGTCGAACTGCCCATGTACAAGGCCGATATCGATCGCAGCGGTGCGGCGAACGCGTCGGACGTCCTTCGCGTGATCGACCTGCTCAACGGCGCCGGCGCGTATCCCGAATATCTCGGGGCATCGTTGCCCGAATAGGCAGGCGACGAGCGACGGAGGTCGAGTGCAATCAGAGTCGACGTCGTTGCGGATTAGCCGGCGCGACGGCGCGTGAGACATAAGAATAGCAATCGTTTGGCCGGTGACGCAGTATGGAGTGTACATACCCACGCTGCGTCACCGGTCTGCGTTTGTGGCGGGCCTTGATTGTCGGTGGATACTCTGTTGAAGATCGCGACACCGCAAAATAAAGCGACAAGCGAAATATGCCGCCCTGGGTCGTCTTTGACGGATTTTCTCGCGACACATTTTGTTTTTTCCGGATGCGTTATTGTGACGATGCGGCGCGGTTGATATGATAACGGACACTGGGGTGGGATTTTCGTGTCGGCGGATCGTTAACGCCTTATCGAGGCCGGGTCCGCTACGGCATGATTCACCGGTGAGTCGGTGTGCTTGGGCGGCGAGGGCAACTTGGTGGTGCTCGGCCCCGTTTTGGTGTGTGGCGGGGTGGTAGCACGAACGCGTGCTTGAGAAAGCAGAAGGGGTAACTTGGCAATGAACGGTAAGACACTGTTGTTTCTCGGTGTGGGCTGCGCCGCGTTGGCGTTTGGTGCGGGTAGCGCGGCGGCGTTTCAGTCGGTTCAGCCTCGCATGGGGGATCCGCTGGACGGCCTGACGGTCGATCAGATGGATCGCTTCATCAAGGGCAAGGTGCAGTTCGTCAGGGTCTTCACGGCCGAAGAGGGGCTCGGACCGATCTTCAACAAGGACAGTTGCGGCGGTTGCCACAGCACGCCCGTCGGCGGCACCGGCAGCCAGACGGTGACCCGCGCCGGTTTGGCGACCAAGGGTGGATTCGATCCGCTCGACGAGCTCGGCGGCTCGCTATTCCAGCAGGAAGCGATCAGTGACGATTGCCGAGAGGACGTCCCGGAATTCGCCAACGTCAGGGCGCGGCGTGCGACCAACGGGATGATGGGATACGGGCTGGTGCAAGCGATCGCGGACGACGACATCGCGGCCAATGCCGATCCAGACGATCTGGATGGAGACGGGATCAGCGGTCGGGTTCGTATCACTCAGGCCGTCGACGACCTCCCGAAAATCGTCGACCGTGTGGGTCGCTTTGGTTGGAAGGCCCATTCGGCGACCATGCTCGACTTTTCCGCCGGGGCGGCACTCAACGAGGTCGGAATCACCAACGTGTTTCATCCGGAGGATAACGACCCGAACGGAATCGACCCACCGGAGCTTGCGGACTGCGACGATATCGAGGATCCGGAAGACATTGCTGATGCCGAGGGCTTTTTCTACATCGAGCGCGTCGCCGATTTCCAACGATTTCTAGCCGCACCGCCGCAGACGCCGAAATCCGGCATGACCGGCGAGGGCCTTTTCATCCAGATCGGTTGCAACAACTGCCACTTGGCGACCGTGTTCACAACCCCCGATGATCGCGCGCTCGAGGACGCCCTCCGCAACAAGCCGGTCAAGCCCTATTCCGACTTCCTGCTGCACAATATGGGGCAACTCGGCGACGGCATCGTTCAGGGACCGGCCGGAGCGGACGAATTTCGAACGACACCTTTGATGGGGTTTCGCATGCGCGACCCGATCATCCACGACGGCCGCGTTGCCGCCGGTACGTTCGAGGACCGCGTCATGAAGGCGATCGCATGGCATGCCGTTCTTGGAAGTGAAGCCCTGGACTCCGGCACGCTCTTCCTGAATGGCGTGTGCCCGCTCGGTCCTCTTGACTGCGTGGATTTCGACGGCGACCCGATCCCTTGCCCGACGTGTCCGCCGTCGGTGCCGGAAGGGCTGAACGCCGAGGAGCGCGGGCACATCATTGCATTCCTGAATTCGCTGGGGCGCGCGGAGTTTGACGCCGACGGCGACAACGACATTGACGTCGCGGACTACCTGAACCTGCGCGATTGCTTTACCTTGAATGCCGTGTATACCGCCGACGACCCGTGTGCGATCCACGACCGCGATCAAGACGGCGACGTCGATTTCGACGACCTGGCCGGATTCCGTAACGCGTATACGGGATCGAACCAATAATAGTACGGAATGTGCCGCTCGGTCGCGCAACGTGCGCGTCCGTTGCCGGAGCAGCCACACGCAAGACTTGACATGGCAGGGCACTCGCAACCGACGGGCTGCGGGTGCCCTGCTTTTTATCTTGCGCACTGTCAACAATGCCTCGCGTTGT
>JADFHG010000309.1 GCA_022567365.1 Planctomycetota bacterium
AACCCCCCAACGGACTGGCACACAAAGTGCTCCGATCTCCCAACGGCTGGCTCGGATTCTTGCCAGCGTGCCGAAATCGGGACACTTGGCGACGGACGGCCATGCCGAGGCATCGGTGCTCCGACCGATTAGCGGGGTCAAGGTGTTCGGGTGTGAGACAGCGGCCAATCGGAACGGCCGACCGCTGGGCCATATCGCACAGTGACCACGGACCGGTGCCGCAAAGGGCTACGGACAAGGGTGATGAAAGCTGCAATGAACAAGCTCGCGGTGGCAAAGCGTTTCGCGCCGAAGACCGCCACCATCGTGACCGTGACGTTTGCCCTTGTAACGGTCGTCCTCCTCATCGACCCCTGGCCCGTTGAGGTTCCGTACGGCTCGCCGACCCACGTTCCGGACTCCGCGCTCGGTCTCGAGACCGTGCGCAATGCGGACCGTCCGCTCGGCTTCCAGGTCGCCGACATGCGATTGAACTGCAGCGAGTGCCACGAACACCTGGCACCTCCGGACAAGGCGGCCCGGGAACTGACGCAACACCGCGACATCGTTATGGGCCACGGTCTGAGCAACCGCTGCTATAACTGTCATCATCGCGAGCAGCGCGACTACTTCGTGGACCACGACGGAAGCACGATCGACGCAACGGACACGGTCCTGCTCTGCCGCAAATGCCACGGACCGGTCTACCGCGACTGGCTTCACCGTGTTCACGGACGGACCAACGGCTATTGGGACCGGAGTCGAGGCGCGCAAACGATCCAACCTTGCATCGCCTGCCACGATCCGCACGCCCCGGCCTTTCAACCGATGGCGCCGGCTCCCGGGCCGTGGTCGTCCCACAAAGGGAACCAATCTCGATCGCACCAAAAGGCCGAAGGAGAAACCAACCCATTGCGCTATTGGCGTCGTTCGGAAGATCGCGACCGCGCCAACGGCGACAAGACATCGGCACACGGCGCGGACCGCGGCGCACAAGGAGGCGGTGAATGAGCAGCGACGGGCTCATCACGGGCAACGGCGTGAGCAGGCGCAGCTTCTTGCGCACCGGCGTCGCGGCGGCGTCCGGCGTGTCCGCGATGGCCGCCGCGCTATCGCCGCTCGCGGGCCTGAAGGATCTCGACGAGTTTTCTCTCGATCACTGGCTCAAGAAGCACTACAAGGAGATGACTCCGGAGGAGATGGAGACGACGCTCGAGCGCATTCGCGAGGAAGTCGAGCAGCGATACGCAGTCCGCCCGGACATTCGCGACATCAAACCCCTGGACGGCGTCGAGTTCGTCTATGCCCTCAACATCAGCCGTTGCATCGGTTGTCGGCGGTGCGTCCACGCCTGCGTGGCGGAAAACAACCAGTCCCGATCGCCCGAGATTCAGTACATCCGCGTCCTCAAGATGGAAAAGGGCAGCATCAACCTCGAGACCTCCGACCACCATTACGACCCGCCCGAGGTGCCCGAGCATGATAGCTATTACATGCCGGTGCAATGTCACCAGTGCAAGAAACCGCCCTGTGTGAAGGTCTGTCCGGTTGAAGCCACCTGGCAGGAGGCCGACGGGATCACGGTGATCGACTACGACTGGTGCATCGGTTGTCGCTACTGCGAGGCCGCCTGTCCCTACTGGGCCCGCCGCTTCAACTTTGCGACGCCGAAGCTGCCGAAGGACAAGCTCAACGCGAACATGGCCTATCTCTCCAACCGCCCGCGACCGAAGGGCGTGATGGAAAAGTGTACGTTCTGCCTGCAGCGCACGCGCGAGGGCCGGATGCCCGCGTGTCTGGAGGTATGCCCGACCGGCTCGCGCAAGTTCGGAAACGTGCTCGATCCGGAGAGCGAGGTCTCGTACATCCTCCGCGAGAAACGGATCTTCGTGCTCAAGGAGGAAGCCGGCACGCTGCCGCGGTTTTTCTACTACTTCGACGAGCGCGGCAGTCGGTTCCACGATCCGCTCATTCCGCTGACCGTGGAGGGGGACACGCCGTGAAGAGCGCCGTCGTCGGTTACATTTCGTTTTGCTGGCAGTGCATTCGCATAAGCTTTCGCGGCACACGGCTGTACTTTCTTTGGATGACGCTTCTCAGTGTGATCGCCCTGCTGGGTCTCAACGCCTACTGCAAGCAATTCGTGCATGGTCTGGTGACCACGGGCATGACGGACCAGGTGTCGTGGGGGATGTACATCGCGAACTTCACGTTTCTCGTGGGGCTCGCTGCGGCCGCGGTCATGCTGGTGATACCGGTCTACGTCTACCGCAACATGGACCTGCACGACGTCGTGATCTTCGGCGAGCTGTTCGCCGTCGCGGCGATCATCATGTGCATCATGTTCGTCACCGCCGACCTCGGCCGACCCGACCGTTTTCACCATCTGTTGTTGCGGATCAACTTCCCGATGTCGATGTTGACGTGGGACGTGTTCGCACTCAATGGTTACCTGCTGCTCAACCTCCATATCTGCGGCTATTTGCTCTACACCGCGTATCGGGGGCGCAAACCGACGAAGCTTTTTTATATTCCGTTCGTCTTCATCGCGATCTTCTGGGCGGTGAGCATCCACACGGTGACGGCGTTCCTATACGTCGGCTTGGGGAGTCGTCCGATGTGGAACTCGGCCATCATCGGTCCGCGATTCCTGGCGAGCGCGTTCGCCGCCGGTCCGGCCTTCATCATCCTCACGCTTCAGATCGTGCGCCGATTTACGACGCACGAGGTCAAGGACGAGGCACTGTTCACCCTCCGCCGCATCATCCAGGTGGCGATGATCATCAACATATTTCTGTTGGTCTGCGAGCTGTTCACGGAGTTTTACACCGACAGCGCGCACCTCGCGTCGATCGAGTACCTGTTCTTCGGTTTGGGCGACCACAAGGCCCTCGTGCCCTGGATTTGGACCGCGATGGCGATGAACATGACGTCGGTGATCCTGCTGATGCTGCCCGTTTCGCAGAGCATCCGGTTTTTGAACGTGGCTTGCGTGCTCGCGATTTTCGGCATTTGGATCGAGAAGGGCATGGGCCTGATCATTCCCGCCTTCGTGCCCACCCCGCTTGGTGAGATCGTCGAATATGCCCCGACGTGGAACGAAACGCTCGTGTGCTTCGGCATCTGGGCCTTCGGAATACTGTTCTATACAATGAGTGTGCGAGTGGCCGTGCCGATCCTCTCGGGCGAGCTGACATACAAGTTGGTCAAGGCGCGGAATGGCGGCGAAGCGGTTGCCAGCGCCGCGGCGGGCCAATAAACTCGACGACGACGGTCTCGCAAGCTATCGGCTATCGACCATCAGTTGTCAGCCCTCAGCCATCAGCCGGAATGGAGGTTGATGTCACGTAACGCGTCGCCGGGAAAGAGGCTACACGCCTCGTTGGTACGTAGCCTCACCGTTTGTAAGCCTCTGGCTGATAGCTGACGGCTGAAAGCTGAAAGCTGCCAGCTTCTCAAACACGCTTCTAAAGAAGAGAAGGAACCATAGATGAAGAATGCCACGTCGATTTCGATCACCGCGACCGCAGTTTTCCTGCTGACACTGATCCATCAAGCGCACGGCGGTTCGTTTGGACTATCCGAGCTGTCCAAGGCCAGCGCCGAGTGCATCGCATGCCACAAAGAATTGGACCCCGCCATCTATCAACAATGGGGCGACAGCAAACACTACCGCGGCAACATCGGATGCTATGAGTGCCATAGCGCCGCAGAAGAAGACGCCGACGCGTTCGAGCACTTCGGGTATTCCATCGCCACGATCGTCTCACCGCGCGACTGCGCCCGGTGCCATCAGCGCGAGGTGGCCGAGTTCGCCGCTTCGCACCACGCGAAGGCCGCAAGGATCCTCGGGTCGCTCGACAATCGCCTCGCCGAGGTCGTCGAGGGAAACCGCGGCATGGTGACCGAGGGCTTTCCGGGGGGTGTGTCGGCGGCCGCCGTCAACGGATGCTGGCAGTGTCATGGGTCCGAAGTCAAGGTTCTCGGCGACGGCGCCCTCGACCCGGCTACCTGGCCCAATACCGGTATCGGCCGGATCAACCCCGACGGTTCGGAAGGTTCTTGCGCCGCGTGCCATGCGAGGCACAACTTTTCGGCGGAGCAAGCCCGCCACCCAGACACGTGCGGCAAGTGCCACATGGGCCCCGACCACCCGCAAAAAGAGATCTACTACGAGTCCAAGCACGGCATCGCATTCACCGCAAACAAGGACAAGCTCAATATGGGGCGGGCGAAGTGGATCGTCGGCGAGGACTACTTCCTCGCGCCGACCTGCGCGACGTGTCACATGAGCGCGACGAAGACGCAGCCGGTCACGCACGACGTCGGAATGCGCATCAGTTGGAACAACCGCCCCATCGTATCGATTCGTCCCGAAGTGGCCGACGCCAAGTTGGGCCTGCCCGGCAAGGACGTCTCCTGGGAGACCCGCCGCGAAAACATGCAGGACGTCTGCCTCAACTGCCACAACAACCAATGGGTCGACAACTTCTACATTCAGTACGACGCGCTCATCGAGCTCTACAACGGGAAGTTCGCCAAACCGGGCAAGGCGCTCATGGCGCTGGCCAAGCCCTTGCTCAAGCCCGCGACGTTCAGCAACAAGCTCGATTACATCTGGTTCGAGCTCTGGCACCACGAGGGTAGGCGGGCAAGGCACGGGGCGTCCATGATGGGACCGGACTACACCCAATGGCACGGCATGTATGAAGTCGCCAAGCGGTTCTACGTCGAGATGGTCCCCGAGCTCGAGGAACTCGTCCACCGATACAAGAACGACTCCGATCCGCAAAAGGCAAAGGCCGCCGCCGCGCTCGAGAAGAAACTGGACGAAGTCCTCAACTCCACCGACCACCGGTGGTACCTGAACAAGATGCCCCCCGAAGAGGCCGCCGCGAGAAAGAAAGCGACTGAGGACTTCAAGAAACGCTACGAACGCAATTGAGGAGGCGCGACCGCCTACGCGGCCACGGCGACCGGGAGGGCTATGGCTTGATTGGCAGGGTGAGGCTTGACCGGGAGGGCAAGGCTCCCGCCGAGCCGACGCGGTTCTTCCAGACGGGGCAAACGACTCACCAAGCGGTTCGTCC
>JADFHG010000310.1 GCA_022567365.1 Planctomycetota bacterium
GTGCACAGTTGTCACACTGGTCGCCCACGCCGTCCTCGTCCGCATCTTCCTGCTCGGGGTTTACGGCGTCGGGACAGTTATCGATCGCGTCGGCCACTCCGTCACCATCGGAGTCGTCGATGGCGGGTCCGGGCACGTCGCATGCGCCGTCGCCGTCCGCGTCGGGACCGTCGTTGGCCGGATCGAATGTGCCGGACGTGCAATCGTCGCACGTGTCGCCGTCCGAATCCCCACAAACGAACTTGTTGTTCGGGTCGCTGTCGCACTCGTCGCCAACGCCGTCTCCGTCCTGATCGCCTTGATCGGGGTTGGCAATGTCCTTGCAATTGTCGCCGTCATCACAGATCCCGTCGCCGTCGGCATCATCACCGTCGTTGCCGGGATCGTACGTGCCCGAGCTGCAGTCGTCGCACGTGTCACCGTCCGTATCGGCACACTCATTCGGGTTGTCATCGTCGGAATCACACGCAGCGCCGCGACCGTCCCCGTCAGCATCGATCTGATCCGGGTTCGAGACGCCGGGACAGTTATCGACGTCGTCGCAGACACCGTCGTCGTCCGCGTCGTCGTCACAATCGTCCGGGTCTGGATCGCCACCGCCGCCACCGCCGCCGCCGTCGATCACGCAAATGGGATCCGGATCCGGCGTATTCGGATCGGCGTCGTCGTTGCCGGGATCGAACGTCCCGGAGGAGCAGTCGTCGCACCCATCACCATCGGTGTCGGCACACACGTTGGGATCGTTGTCATCGGTGTCGCACGCGGCCCCGCGACCATCCCCGTCGTCATCGGTTTGATCGGGGTTCGGATCGATCGGACAGTTGTCATCCGCGTCCGGAATCCCGTCATCATCGGTGTCCAGTGGGTTGTTCAAACACGCTTTCGGATCCGGCGTGATCGTCCCCAGCCATACATCAAACGCCCCGTCGCCGTTCAGCAGTGCGAGCAGAGCCGATATGTCGTCGTCGTCAAACGTGCCGCTATGGTCGATGTCCGTGCTGTAGATCCCGAAGGGCGGAATGGCGGGCGGATTGACAGGCGCGTTGAGATAATCGATCAGCGACAGCACATCGCTCGCAGTCGTGAGGTTGGCCGCGTTCTCGCCGTTGCTGTTGACGTTTCCGGGATGGGACTTGTATTCGATCTCCGTATCCGAATCGCCACCGTATGACAGCACGTCCGCGAATCCCGCCGTGATCGGATGGTCCAGGATGATGGTATAGGTTCCACTCTGTTCGTCATACGCGATGCTCACGATCGAGTTCTCGCCGTTGATCGAGCCGCTCACCTCGCAGATGTTCCAGCACTCGACGTCCAACACCGGGTCTTCGCCTGCATCGTCGAGGACCACTCTGACGACGATCGGACTCTCGGCGCTGCCGATGCCCCTAAGCATACTCGCGTCGTTCGGATCGTGCGGCTGGCGGGCGTCCACGGTCCCCGGAGCCGGATTAAACGCCGTCAGCGACCCAAGGGGACACGGCGGCACGCCACCCGCCTGCGCGTTGGCGGTTGCGACCGAAAGTACCGAATACCCGACCGCAAGCGCGAGCGCGAGACCCACGAATCGGTGCGAGTTTGACCCCGACGCCCGAGCGACGCCGGCACGTTTACCGTAATTAGACATTTTCAACATCGTAGGCTTCTCCCCCCACATTCGACACAACGATCCCTGCGACCGTCCACCCCTCGCCTCTCCAGAACGGCTACAATTGAAGCCAATCCCGCAAGTGTACTTCTACTCTAGGCCCGAGAGTCGTCCAAGTATACCGCAAGCTCGAAATTTGTAAACTCGGACCTGCCCAAGTCTGACCGGGGTTGCGTACCCGGCGGTGCCCCCCAACCGCCGGGGCGGGCTCCCCTGCGCGGAGCGGGCGCGCCGCATTCCGACGGCATCCACCGATGCCCGGCACCCCCGTGCATTATGGGCGTGGTGGTCGAGCGCTCAGTTCGGTCCGCAGCCGACGCGCGTCTCCCCACACAGTTCTCCGGACTGCGCGGACGTCGCAATTCCACCGGACGTCACGGTCCGATACCAACCGCCGAGCGGCAAATCGTCGACTGCCACTTCTCACCAGACAAATGACGGAAGACAAGACGTTTCGGCCTTGACTAACTGCCTGTTGAAAAAGGGATCTAATCTGTGTGGCACCGGCCGGCCTAAGCGGGTCGGTCCGTTGCCGGCGAAAACATTGGCTGGAAACCGAGGCCACACCGTTTCAGCCGGACTGCCGAGACAAATGCCATCGGACAAATCTTGTGCGTGAGAATGACGATGGCGACCAAAACGATTGCGGCCAAGGTGCTGTCGGCTTCACGACCACCGTCGCTGTTCCATGTCGTTGGTCATGCGCGGAGAGAGGCAGGCGAATCGGCATGGCCGGTGTTCGCGACCCAAGTGACGGCGCGCGGCGTTTCGAGTACAAAGATCCACATGAGTGAAAACCGCAATAAGAAATCCCTCAACTTCATCGAGGAGATCATCGAGACCGACCGGGCGGCGGGCAAGCACCACGGGCGAGTCCACACACGCTTCCCGCCGGAGCCCAACGGCTATCTGCACGTCGGTCACGCCAAGAGCATATGCCTGAATTTCGGCCTTGCGCAAAAGTACGGCGGCAAGTGCAACCTTCGCTTCGACGACACCAATCCGGTCAAGGAAGAACAGGAATACGTCGATTCGATCATCGAGGACATCAAGTGGCTCGGTTGGGATTGGGAAGACCGGCTTCTGTTTGCGTCCGATTACTTCGAGCGCATGTATGAATTGGGCGTGCAGCTCGTCCGCGCAGGCAAGGCCTACGTCTGCGACCTGTCGGCCGAGGAGACCGGCCTATACCGCGGCACGCTGACGAAGCCTGGTGAGGGAAGCCCGTTTCGCAGCCGATCGGTCGATGAAAACCTCGACTTGTTCGAGCGGATGCGAAAGGGCGAGTTCCCGGACGGCTCGCGGACGCTGCGGGCGAAGATCGACGTGGCGTCGCCCAACATGAACCTCCGCGATCCGGTCATGTATCGCATCCTGCACGCCCCGCACCACCGGACGGGCGACACGTGGTGCATCTACCCGATGTACGACTGGGCGCACGGATTGGAGGACTCGATCGAGGGAATCACTCATTCGATCTGCACGCTCGAGTTCGAGGATCACCGCCCGCTCTACGATTGGTTCCTCGACGCGCTGGACGTGTTCCATCCCCAACAGATCGAGTTCGCTCGGCTCGAACTGGCGTACGTGGTCTTGAGCAAGAGGAGATTGCTCGAATTGGTGGAGGAGAAGCACGTCTCGGGTTGGGACGACCCGCGGATGCCGACGATCTCGGGCATGCGCCGCCGAGGCTATACACCCGAGTCCATTCGAGACTTCTGCGAGCGGATCGGCGTGGCCAAGTTCAACACACGCGTCGACATGGCACTGCTCGAATTCTGCGTCCGCGCGCACCTCAACAAGACGTCGCCTCGGGTCATGGGTGTTCTCGATCCGCTCCGCCTGGTGATCGACAACTACCCGGAGGAAAAGGAGGAGCAGCTCGACGCCGTCAACAACCCCGAGGACGAAAGCGCCGGTACGCGCAAGGTGCCGTTCTCTCGAGTGCTATACATCGAGAAGAACGACTTTCTCGAGGATCCGCCGAGGAAGTTCCACCGCCTCACCACTGGTCGGGAGGTGCGCCTGCGATATGCATATTTCATCACGTGTACGAAGGTGATCAAGGACGAGAACGGCAACGTCGTCGAACTTCGCTGCACGTACGACCCGAACACGCGCGGCGGGGACGCCCCCGACGGACGCAAGGTCAAGGGAACGATCCACTGGGTCTCCGCGGCGCACGCCGTTGATGCCGAGGTTCGCCTGTACGACCGACTCTTCACGATCGAGAATCCGTTGGGCGACAAGGACGGCGCGGACTACAGGACTTTTCTCAACCCGAACTCACTCGAGGTGCTCCGGTCCTGCAAGGTCGAACCGAGCCTGACGGGCGCCGAGCCCGGCACGCGCGTGCAGTTCGAGCGGCATGGGTATTTCTGCGTCGATATCAACGACTCCGCGCCCGGCGCGCTGGTGTTCAATCGAACAGTCGCCCTGCGGGACTCATGGGCGAAGATCGAAAAAAAGCGCAAGAGGTAGCGGCGGAAGGTACGGTCAGCCCACCGCCAGGTGCGATCACCGCAGCGGCGGGCGCGCCTGAGGCTCGGGCCGTACTGACGAAAGGATCTGGTGTCGAATGGTCGATACCCCGGACGGCGCATACTACGCGGTGATCTTCTCCGCCAAACGCACGAACCGCGACGAACCGCAGTACGATGAGATGGTCCAACGCATGCTCGCCTTGGCGACGCAGCAGCCCGGGTTCATCGGCTTCGAGAGCACGCACGGTGCGGAGGGATTCGAAATCACCGTTTCCTACTGGCGGGACATCCCATCGATTCGTGGTTGGCGGCAACACGCGGACCATTTGGTCGCACAAGCCAAGGGGCGATCAACGTGGTATGAACGGTATCGCGTGCGCGTCTGTCGCGTGGAGCAGACCTACGGATTCCAAGGTCTATAGGCCTGTGGAAACACCCCCGGTAGCGTCCGCCCCCTGTGGCGGAGATGACTTTTCAAACCGCCATCGCCGCCCTACGTCCGCCGCAGGGGGCGGACGCCACGAAACCGCCGACAACCGTCTAGCGACTCCCGATCTCGACAAACTCGAGACGGTCCGAATCCGTATCGAGCATCGCAACCGTGTGGACGCGCGCACGATGGAGCGCGCCGGGGTTGATGAAACGCACTTCGCCGACGCGATCGTCGCGCGTTTCGTGGGTGTGGCCGTGAAGGACGTAATCGACGCCCAGCGATCGCGCGTTTGCGTGAAAGGAGTGCTCATGACCATGGAACACCGCGAATCGTTTGTGATCCAGTTCGACGACCGTCGGCACGGCCGTCGGAAGCGTGAAGCCCGCGGATTGAAGAAATGCATTCAGTCCGACGTCGGGTTCGTCCGTGTTGCCCCACACGCACGTAATCGCCTTCCCCGTCAGTTCTTCGAACACCTCCACACCACCC
>JADFHG010000311.1 GCA_022567365.1 Planctomycetota bacterium
CCAGATGCGCTGCTCCAAGAGATGGTTTCCGTCATCACGTAAGTAGTCTCGTATTGTGCGGTTGGGGTCCGCGCCCATGCCCACTGGACCGTGCAGCTGCGTGTGAAGCTCTGACGCAATCGACGCGATGGCGCTGTCGCTGGCGATCATCGCCGCATGCATCCACGTCTTCAACATACGCAATCGCATCACGAGCACACCGATCGGTCTGCCCTTCTCCGCTACCGTCTTGCACGCCGTCTCGAAGATGCCGTCGCGGCTGGCGTACACGTCCCACGGTACCTTGACCGACGGGTGATGTCGGGTGTACTTCGTGAGAAACGGGTGCATGCCCTTGTCGAACTCATCGACGAAGCGGATCAGTTCGCCAAAACCATCCACCAATCGTTCCGCGGCTTGCTTCGTCGGGACCGCCCCAGGTTCGACCAACCGAGGTTTCCGCGACGCCAGGCGAGCCCATAGCTCGGCCAGCAGTTTGTCGCCGCCGGAGGCAGCACCGGACTCCGCCGCCGCGAGCGTCTCCTTGAGACGTTCGATCTCGCCGTCCTTCGCCTGCCGTTGCGCGTCCAGATCCTTGCGGAGCTGGGCAACCTGTTCGGCGAGACTTCGTTTGCCCGCCTCGATACCTTCGAGGACGCTGTCGTCGCGGGTCGGCGCTTCGGCCCGTTGCAACTCGAGCGTCAACCGCTCGTTTTCGACCTCCGCCCGATGCAGCTCGGCGTTTCGCGCCGTCAGTTCGGCCTCGATATCGCCGAGCTTCTTTTGAATGGTTCCCGCCCGTGCGCGTTGCTCCGTGCCGATCTTCTGGAGTTCCTCGACGTGGACCTGTTTCGCCTCGAGTTCTTTCCTCGTACTCGCCAGGTCGGCGCTGCCCGTGGCGAGCGAGTCCTCGAGGGTTGCCTTCTCTTCGCCGAGCGCGGTGATCTTCTTCTTCAAGGCCTCGAGCTGGTCCTGGTCGGCCTTGCGACTCCCGTTTGCATCGGCCCGGCTTTCCGCCGCCAGTTCGGCGAGAATCGTCGCGAGCAGATCGTACCGCTCTGATTCGTCCGCGCGATGAAGCGCGGCGCGGAACGGCGCGAAATCGGCTGGTAATTTCTCGGTGCCCACTTCCTTGGTGACCTCTCGTCCGTCGCCCATGCTCACCCGCTCGATTCGACCGGGAACGCCGCCCAGTGTTCCGTTGCGCGTCGATCAGGTATGATGACCTGTCTGAGCCCGTGACAATTCGACAATAATGCGGTCTAGTGTACGCGCAATGAGTGGATCTGTCGATCGTCTACATGATACGGCGACAGCCACCGAATTGTCGAGGACAGGGGATTATACCCGCGCGGCACCGTGCCGCAACAACCAACGCCGCCGAGTAGACCGGTCGACCGCCTTATGCCGTATCCGCATCGACGAGTCTTTCTAAAGCCGCCCGGTTTGACTGGGGAGCAGTCGGCGTCGCTGCTGGGGATGCTGGAGAAGGCCGTTGCGGCGCAGCGCCACCTGGCGGCCGCGTCTCCGCACGTCTTGTCTTTCGTCGGCGAGTTGTCCGAGAACGAGGCCGCGTTCTTCATCGAACACGAACCGGCCGAGCCGATCTCGGTCGCCGAGTTATTCGATTCAAGTGTGGAGCCGGAAGACCCGCGAACCCTCCTCCGCTGGGCCGCGGCCCTCATCGATGCGCTTCGAGTCGCACATAGTACGGACGGTCCGGTGCGAATCATCCACGGCGGCATTTGCGGAGGCGTCGTCCTGCGCAGCGCCGACGGAATCGAGAAACTTACCGATTTCGGGTTTGCCGCCGCGGTCGCCAACGCGCTCGGCGTCGACGGATACATGAATCTCGCCGTATCCGCTCGCGACACGGGCGACGAAATGACACGCGCCACCGGCGCGTGGGAGGTGCTCGATTCGGACGAGTTCGAACGGGACGATCGGATCTGCTCATTTATTGACCCGGAGAAATACGGTTCACAAACCCTGACGACCTTCGAGGCGGGCTCGGACATCATCGGAGTGGGGTTCCTCCTCCACCTGTTCGGCGAACATCAACATGCGTATCTGGAGGAGGGACTGGACGCACATCGGGATGTCGAGATGTCCGGTTTCATGGGCGGGTTGCGCTACAACGGGGCGCGCCGCAAGGAACTTCGCGAGTCTTCGGACGAAGGTGTGCGGGTCTGGTGCGACTTGGTCGAGCGCATGCTCTCTCGCATTCCCTCCAACCGCCCGACGGCGGCGGCTTCCGGGGAAACGATCTTCAAGTTTCAGGCACCGGTCGATGCGGGAGAGATTCTCAAACGGCGCCTCGAGATACTCGAGGAACAAGCGCCCGCGGCGGGCGCTGCCGACGCGGACTGGAGGCACATCGAACGCGACGCGCAGGCGATCGCGGCCAGCGACGCCGCGTCGCCGGACGTTTCGGGACGCGCACGCGAGTTGGTTGTTCGCGCACGCAGCTACAACCTGATCGAAAAGGCCGTCGCCTTGCTCAGCACCGAGACGTGGCGCGAGGCGCAGGCGCCGCTCGACGAACTCTTGTCCGTGGCGACCCTACCGGAAGACGTCCGTACCAAGGCGGCGAAGGTCGCCGGGATCTTCAAGAAAAACGTGAAGGTCGCTCAGGAGTTGGACGACGTTGCGGCGTTGCTCGCCGGTGCGGCGACCGACGCCCCACAGAAGGTGCGCGTGATCGTCGACGACGGTATCGGGCGCCTCGACGACCTTCCCGATGACAAGGCGCTCGTACCATCCCTCAGGGTCCGAAGGCACGAGCTACAGACTCAGTTCGATGCAAAACTCGGCGAGGTCAAGGAGGCCGCCGAAGAGCTGCGAAAGGCGAGGGTCCAGGCGGAGGAATGGCTCCACGCGCTCGAGGCGGCGGCCGGCGGGGAGCAGTGGGACGTTTTTGAGGAAGGCCTCGCAGACGGCCCCGGAGTAGACCCCTGCCCCGCCGACATCACGGCGAAAGTCGACGAACTCAAACAGAGGCGGGCCGACGCTGAAACCGCGCAAAGCTACTTCAGCGATCTGCGCGCGGCGGTCGCGTCATCAGCGTGGCCCGAGGCGGAGGGGTTACTTTCTCGCCGCCCCGATCGCGCTTACTGGCCGGAGCGAATCCGCGGCGACCTGCGTGATCTCGAACAACAAACCAAGACCGAAGCGGCAAAACTGAGAGATGCACAGGCGGCGGCATCATACGTTGCCGATCTGCGGACGGCGGCAAGCGGGGAGGACTGGGCGGCAGCGGCGAAGCTCGTGGCATCCAAGCCCCGGTTGGATCATTGGCCCGAGAATGTCGCCTCGGAACTCGCGTCCCTCGAATCCGCGGTCAAGGAGCAGGAGGATTTCGCACGTGCGGAGGCACAAAGGGCCGCCGAGGCGAAGCAAAATGTGGATCAGTGGCTACAGGCAGCGCATGAGGCGGGTCGTCTGGGCGAGTGGCGCGAAGCGCTCGACATACTGAATACGACGCCTCCCGACCTCGCACTCCTGCCGGAAAAGGCGCGCAAGGGTGCCGACAAACAGGCCGCCGAACTACTGCGCGAATACCGGACCAAGCACGAAGAGCAGGCGCAGGCGCAGGCGAAAGAGCGGGACAGGGCGGTCCGCACGTTTGCCGAGGAACTTGTTCGATCCATCGCCCATGCGGATCTCGAGCCCTATGTCTCCGGCGACCATTTGAAGGTGGAAGTCGGAAACGTCGAATGGAGTGGGGATGATCTTTCGGCGACAGGGCAATCGGTTGTGTCCGTTACCGTCGAAGGGGGCGATGGCGACCAAAACCTCACCGCCAGCCAAGGCCTGGTGTGTCGCATGCACGACGGTGCGGCCGTGTTGGCGGGAGACACCGAAGAGGTCACCGCAGCGCTCTCGAGCGGTATCAAGGACCAGCTCGTGCGTCTTCAGAAAGCACGCTTGCGGGAGTGTACCCAGCAACTATCGAGTCGTCTTTTCCCAGACCTACGGATCGATGCGAAGTTGGGGGGGTTGGCGGACCGAACCGCCATCGTGATCGATCTGCTCGGGCAGAGCGGGAAGGCGGATCCCGTGCGCGCCGAGTTGGCATGGGATCCCGCAAAGCTCGCCTGGTCGATCAAGGATCCCGCCGCGTTGTCCGCGTACGCCGCCGCGCTCGCCGAAGAGAGCATCCGCGAACCCCTCGAAAAGGGCGTCTTCGAAAAATCCGACGCACTGCGACCATATCGATCCGCCGTTTCACTGAGCATGTCGGTGGTCCAACCGCGGGATCCCGGCCTTTGGCGCGACGGGATCGAGTTTGACGTGACGCTTGCGTTGCGTGGTGGCGAAGGCGCATCCGTTCACTCTCTCCAAACGTTCCGCGCTAAATGCGCGCGACTCGGCAGCGTAACGCTGGACACGGACCTAAAAGACGCCGAGCGAGCGCTCGTTGGTTTCGTCGTTGCGGCACAGAACCAGGCACTGGCGCGAACGACGCGCGACCTGACCGAACGGATCAAGAGGGGACCGGCGAAAGTCAAGCTGATTCCGGACCTCAAACGGATCAAGCAACCGGTGGATCGGATCGAATACGAAGTGCGGCCGAAGAAGGGCGATCGCCTCCAGATTGCCGCGCCCTGGGATCCGGCGCGTTTCGATTTCCCGCTGCCCGACGGGATGAAGCAACGGCTGGACCGTTTGCTGGCCGGCGAGTCGCCCGATCCTTGCAAGACGAGTGTTGGGCGAATGAGAGTCTTATCGACGACTCGTTTTACGCTGATCGAAAAATTAGGTGTGCTATAGGCTTTTTGCGTCCGCAGCTTGCTATAAGCAATTTGTTCAATCGACTCGATAACAACACGCTGCATTCCATGCCGGCCCCAAGATACGGCAACGTCATTAAGCCAAACGGTCAGCAGGCTAAACAGAAATGCTAATACCAGGCCCGGGAAAATAATCACCCAGGGCGAAATTCCAAGCGACTTGATGGCGGATATTTCGTTGTGAGCAGACATCCTCCCATAAACACTACAAGCGGAAAATAATAAAGTGCCAGGTACGGCAAACCGCAATGCGTTGGGTAGCAC
>JADFHG010000312.1 GCA_022567365.1 Planctomycetota bacterium
TAGCGCCACTGCCGCGCTCGACCGCCCAGAGCGCACCCAGAAACCCCGGCGCATAGAGCGCCGCGACCGGGCGATTCGCGACGAGCATCCCGAACAACAGCGCCGCGACGGCAAGGTCCCCGCGGCGACGCAACCGTCCGTACTTGAAGATCACGTACGCAGCAGCCATGAGTAAGAGCAGCGATGGGGCGTAGACCTCGGGGAGGACGGTGCTTAGCCAAACGGTTCCCTTGGTGGTCAAGAGCAAACCACCGGCCGCGGCAATGGCTACGTGCAGCCCGATGCGAACGAGCAGCACGATGAGCAGCCAAACCGAAGCCACCATGCAGGCGCAGCACGCAGCGGAAACAACGGCAGCGGGCTCGGCGAAGAAGAAGACCCGGCAGAGTAGCCCGAGAACCAGGGCGTACCCGCCGTATCCCGGTGGATGGGCAATGCCCCATACCGCCGCCGCCGTTTGGAGGTCGCCGGGATCCCCGGGGTAGATGTGGTAGACGACCCGTGGAACGGCCACGGCGACAACCAAGATCAGGGCGAGCGCCGTGATCAATCGTTCAAACGCACTCAGTCGCCGCCACGACGGCACGGGGTCGCTCGACACGCCCGGCGATGCGGACGCAACCTCATCCGCCGTGCTCGAAACGCCCATTGCCTATTTCTGCCTTTCGCTCGGCTGCTTGAGCGAGTCGAGCTCCGCCCGAAGACCGGCGAGCTTGTCGAGTTCCTTTTGATGCTCGGCCTCAGCCTCGGCCTCGATCAGGCGATCGATCTCCTCGTCGGAAACCACTTCGGCGCTCACATCGACGTTGTCTCCGGCCATCTCTTCGACGGAGTCCAGGAACATGCCCATGCGTTCCTCCATCGTTTCGGATTGGAGCATCGCCTTTTCCCACTCCGCCTGGGTCGCGACGAGGTCGGTCTCTCCGAAGAGCTTGCCGATCTCGCTCGCCATCATGCCCATGCTGGCGGCGAAATCGGCGGTGGCTTCCGCCTGGCGTTTGATCAGCAGGGCGTTCTTGATGGAGAGCAACTGCCGTTCGAGCACACGTCGGATCGTCGCGGTTTTCTTCAGCGAATTGCGGATGAAGTTGTATTGGTTGGTGTCCCCGATTTTCTTGGCGCGCTGGGCGTGCTTGATGAACTCGTCCTGAAACTTGGCTTGTTCCCGGATGGACTTCTCGATCCTGCGGATTCCCTGGCGGATCTTGATGTCGCGTTCAATGCGGCGTTCGTCGGCGGATTTGAATAAAGCCATAGTGCGTTCCGAAATCAGATCGACAGACCATAAAGACACTGTCTTGGCTGCGCGTCGCGTACGGCGACGCTGCACACGCTATCCCTCCTCCGCCGCGTGCCTTTCCCGGACGGTGCGATCCGCCTCGTCAAAAC
The DNA here is from genome assembly GCA_022567365.1 of Planctomycetota bacterium. Lineage (GTDB taxonomy): Bacteria > Planctomycetota > Phycisphaerae > UBA1845 > UBA1845 > JADFHG01. Next base: position 1,390 of record JADFHG010000312.1, read on the forward strand.
CTTCGGCCGCGTCCTGAATGATCCCCTCGTCCATCTTGGCCCACACGCCAAGCACGGATTCGCCGGCCTCGCTCAGTCCCAGGGCACCCTCGTCCACCTCGCTGCCGATGGCGAGCACTTCGTCGAGCCGCTCCTGGTAGATCTCGGATCGTACCGCGTCGGTTTCGATCAACTTTCCCAGCCGCAGCATGTCCGACTCGCTGATGAGCCCGAGCTTCGATCGGTTTCCGGCGCGGTCGGCGTTTTCCCGCAGCATGCGCAGGCGGGTGACGGTCATCATCTCCTTGCTTCGAATGTTGAGCTGGCGCGCGAGCATGAGCTGCTCGGTGGTCCGCATCTCGAATTCCTGCGCGAGGACACGGCGCACTTCGGGCGTCGTTTCCTTCGCGCCGCGGTCAAACAGCTCCTGTTTGTCCTTGCCCAGCTTGGTCACCTTCCTCAGCAGTTGGTTGCGGTCCTTCTCGAGGAGCAACTCCTGACGGCGCAGCTCGGCGCGGGTCATCTGCGAGATCGGTTTCTTTCGTTTGGTGAGCCATTCGAGAAACGCCATCGGCATCGGTGTCCCGGGTCTGTCGTCTAGAAGCCTATTGAAACAGTTGAAGACGAGACGTTTCTCAGGCTCCAGGAAACACCGGCAAGCGACAGCTTGCCCGTGGCCCCCATCCCTCGATTGATGTGTGTCGGGCCAGCAGAATCGTGTTTCACAAATCCCACGATTACCTGAGCCGCAGGCTTCAGCCTGCGCGGAGTCGCAAGGATCGATAGGGGGCACGAAAATTCGTAACACCGCGCGGGCTGAAGCCCGCGGCTCGAAGGGGAATCATAATCGTGCGACACATGAAACACGGCACTAGCTCGCCTCGGGGTCCGCGGGACGGGCGTTCGGAGTTCCGTCGGTTTGCGGCGGCTCGAATGCGCCGGAATCCGCCATTTCACCCGTTGGCGCGGCGTCGCCCAACTCAGCCGTTTTCTCGCGCGGCGCCTCGGTGGGCGCCTTGGGCAACGCGGCATCTTCCACGCGGGCGTGCGACGCCGGTTCATCGGCGGCCTCGAATTCGCTCAGGATCGCGAGTTCCTCGTCGCTCGTCATGCTCTCGGCCACGTCGCTTTCCAACCCTCCGACGAGTTCGCTATCCGCCTGGAGTGTCTCGAGCATCTCCTCCGCCCTGACCGCGTTCTCCGTCAGCTCCTCGGTATCGGGGAGTTTCGCCATTTCTCCCTGTTGGATCAGCGTGAGATTGTGGACGTTGGTGCTCAGGATGTTCACCTGCTGGTTGAGCATCTTCGCCGTGGTGTTTTGACGCCCGATGTCTTTGCGAAGTTGTGCTAGTTGTGCGGCCAATCGCCGTCGCGGCACTGCGGACGTGGCCTCTCGCCCTTGTTTGAGGAGTTCCGCTTCTTTCTTTTCGAGTATCGTGATTTCCTCGTAAATCTTATCGCGGCGCTGGGCGAGTGCGGCCCGGCGTTCCATGAGGACGTTCATTTTCTCGACGTCGTCGCCGTCGCCGGAAAAGAGCTGTTTGATGCGATCGATGACGCTCATGGATTGCTTCTCCGCGATCGGCGTCGGCGCACCTCGATACAGCAGGAAATCCCCTTCATTTCGACTCAGCCGAAGCTCCCCGTCTTTTTTCGCCATCCGGGCGAAAGCCTCTTGCACCATCGGTTCGCCAAGGTTGACCTTCTTGGCGACCGAGGACGCGGACATCGCCCCGGTGAGCAGGTCCGTGCGGTGCGCCTCGATATAGTCGTTGACCCGCTCGATCTTTTGCGCCGTGCCCTCCGGGTCGAACATGCGGAGCACGCGCGGGTCCACGTCTTTGCTGCCGGCCTCGACGTTCCAGCCGCCGTGACCGTCCGGTTCGACCAGCACGACCGTCACGTTTGGCATGCCTAGGCTAGCCGATCGCGCCTCGTCCGTAAAACCGGACGGGCTGCACACCCCGACGAGGTGCGGCACCTTCGCGTCACCGACCACGCGGCGGATATGATCCGCCAATTCGCCCAATTCGATCGGCGGGGCGTCTCCCGTGTCGTCGGAGATGTAGTGCCCCAGCGGTGCGAGGACCGAGGCGGTCGCCACGCCCGTGCGCTTCCGCCAGAACAGCAGGCTTCGGTCGAAGGCGTGCAGCGCGACACGGCGATTCGTCGGGAGCGACTTGAGCAGCTCCCGGTCGTACATTCGTTTTTCGGCCATCAGCGCGCGGAGACGATCACCCTCGTCGTGCTGCGCGCGTTTCCAAAACTTGCCGCGCAAAAGGCCCCCCTTGGCAGCCTCGATGTTCATTTCGACGCCCGAGAGAAAGTCGGTTTCGATTTGTAGAGCCGCAGCCGCGTCGGGCCTCATGCACTTACACCTATTGTCGCAAATCAACCGCGCAGTCGCATGCCGCATTGGCCGCAAAATCGCGCGTCGCGATGCTCGACCCGGCGGCAGTTGGCCCGCGGACAAACGCGTCCCTTGGAGTTCCGGTGGCGCGGCGCTGCCGTGGTGCGGAGCCCAAACAGCCGCGCGAACCGGCGACCAACAAAACCGACCGTACCGGAAACGGCTTGGCAGAGCACGTACAGCAAGCTTATCGCGCCGGCGAGCACCATCGCCAGAACGAGCACCAGGACGTCACCGTGCATGGTTCACCACCGTTTCATCCAAACCGTTTCAGTCAAGCCATGATCTGCAAATCGTTGCCGCAGAAGATACAAAAACGATCGCCCACGTGGACGAAGGCGTGGCAGCTCGCGCATCGAGGCACCGAGGCGACGAGCTGGCTACCGCACGCGATGCAGAACTGGTCGTCGCGATGCACGCCCGCGCCGCAGGCCGGGCATTTGTGCTGATCCACGCGCCGGGCACCGAGCGCCGGGCGGGCCGGCTCGGCAAAAACCGGTCTTGCCTCGACCGGGGTGAGCGCGGTGAGCATCTCCCTCGCCGACGCGAACCGCCGATCCTTGTGTGTATATGCGCGTGTGAAGACCTCGTCCAGGTGCGGCGGCACGTCCGACCGCAGCATGCTCGGCGTGTCGCTGCCTTGCGGCCGTTCGCCCGTCAGCATCTCGAACAAGACGATGCCGCAAGCGTACAGGTCGCTTCGAGCATCGACGTCGAGCCCCTCCTTCTGCTCGGGAGACATGTAGGCCAGCGTCCCGGCGATGCTGCGTCCATCTTCCGTCAGCAGGCTCCCGCTTTGCATGAGCGACTGCGTGGTGTTGCCGCCGACCTTGCCCAGCCCGAAGTCGGTCACCTTGACCGCCTGTTCGGGAATCTCGCCAAGGTCCGCCAGCGGGTGGCTCAAGAGGACGTTCGCCGGTTTGATGTCTCGATGAATGAGGTCGGCGTCGTGCGCAACCGAAAGCGCGGACAGGATACCGCGCATGATGGACACCGCCGATTGGATCGGGAACGAGCCCCGCAGGCTGTCTATCGCATCGCGAAGCGTTGGTCCGTCCACGAGTTCCATGATCAGATACGGCGGGGTCGCATACGGATCGAGATCCAGCACACGCACGATGTTCGGATGTTTCAGGCCATGGACAACCACGCCCTCGCGCTGGAGGTTTCGGACGTATTGCGGATCCGTCGGCACTTTGATCGCCACCCGGTCCCCGAACACGGGGGGTTTCGCGGACCACACCCCCC
>JADFHG010000313.1 GCA_022567365.1 Planctomycetota bacterium
CGCACTTGCCACAAGCGGCATGGTCACGGCCACGATTGACACGGAATCGATGGGAGGCGGGCTCGATCCGATCTTGGCCGTTTACGACAAAGGGGGACGGCGGATCATCGCGTCGGCCAATAGTCAAGGGTCGCTCGATACCAGTGTCACCTTTGCGGCGGCATGCCTGACTGACGATGACCAAGCGGGCGCGTTCCTTATGGTAATGGGATCCAAGCAGCGCTTTCCGAACGACCCGAATGTACCGAACCCGGAAGTAATCCATTTGGAGGAACACACGATCGGGGATGGACCGGGAACGACAGGGGCGTATAGTCTTGAGATTAGTGTCGTGAACCAGTGCGGAGACGAGCCCGATGATACGATGTCGCTCGCCACGGACACGGGTATCGTTGGAACCGGAGCCTACGTGTGTGGGGGCAGTTTGATTGGTAACGGAGTGCTATGCGACGATCCGGCGTCGGACGTGGACATGTGGCTTGTCGAAGTCGAAACGGCGCCGGCAACTCTAGGAGTGCGGATTCCGTGTTCGTACGGCTCCCCTCCCCCGGGCATCCGAGTATTTGATGCTCTGGGTATGGAAATTGCCGCCTCCGTCCCGCAGCCCAATCCAGATGCTTTGCTCGGCTTCGAAATCGAACTCGGCGTTGCGGGTACATACTTCGTCGGCGCTGCTTTTGAAGGCAACAGCAACTACGACCCGTCGAAGGAATGCAGCAGCACCAATACATCCAGTCCGATACCGTACGACATCATCATCACCGTCGAGCAGACCCTCGTCGATAACACCGGATCGATTCCCGGTGGATCGGACGCGCCGGTCGGGCGCGGCAAGGTGTCCGAGCTTTTTGCCACGCGACTTTCCGACGCGGCCAATACGATCGACGTGCTCGATCCGATGACGGGCGATGTCACCGCGAGCTTCCCCGCGCCCGAGCCGATCTTCAGCGGGGCCGAGGCGATCACGTCCGACGGCGAGTCGCTCTACTACATGGGCATCGGGCGATACCCCAACCTTTATCGAATGAACCCGTCGACGGGAGACGTGCTCAGCGAGTACATCCTCTGGTCGGGTTCCGGTTTCTACAGCGATGCGGCCGTCATGGGCGATGAGCTGTTCGTTACGGATTATATGGATCGCGCGGTGCACGTTTTCGACCTGACCGAGGAGACGAACGCGCGGACGCTTGACCTCGGTTTGGCCAATGGGATCACGATCGGCGGCGGGCTTGCGGCCATGGCCGCGCCGCCTCGTCTCTACGTGGCCGATGCATTTAACACCGGCGTGATCTTCGAGGTGCATCCGCAGACCGGCGCGATCGTCGCGGCGCTGCCCGCCCCGCCGCTTCGACCGACCGCGCTCGGGGCGATCGCCAACGAATTGCTCTTCGTTTCGGATTGGCAGGGGAGCACGGTCGAAGTGCTGGATCGCGCGGGACAAGGTGTTGGTACGTTAACGCTAGATGGACCCGTCGGTTCATTGGGCGCGGCGGTCACGGTCGATTTTCTCGGCGACTTCGACGCGGACGGTGACATCGACTTGCGCGATATCGCGGCATTTGGCCGCTGTTTCACCGGTTTGGGCGAACCCCTAGGTCCGGGCTGCGCACCTGGGGATTTCGACGAAAATGGAAGCGTCGACGCGCTCGATGTTGCCGCCTTTGGGGCCGGACTCACAGGTCCGTAGGCCAAGGAATGGGGATCCCTTTGAGGAGGTTGTTCGAAGAACGTAGAATAGCGTCGCCGCTCCGAAAAGAAAACAAGAGAGGTTCGTACGATGCGAAAGAGTTGCATTGTGGGAACGACGTTGGCATTCGCGCTGGCAACGGCGGCCGTTGCGGCGAATCCGGAGAAGGGCAACACGTCTAGTCCGAGAAGGGCCGTCAGCGTTGCGACGGCGGAAGGGGTGGTTCCGAAGAGTCTTGTGCCGCAGGGTTCTTCGGGCGGGGGCTTCGCTGGGAATCCGGTGCTAGGTCACTCGAACAGCGACGAGATCGAGGCGTTCAATTCGGTGGCGTGCAGTTCCGATCAGGGCGTGACGACAGAGGAAAACCACTTCTACCGGTCGTTCGATTTGGCGTTCTTCGGTGTGGTTGGCGAATACGTGACGGCGTTCATCGAACTCGGCATCGAGACGAACGCCTCGTCGGTCCCGTTCCCCGCGTTCGTGGTCGTATACAACGACGTGAATGGCGGCGCACCGCTGCTCAATGATCTTGACGAGCTTGCCTCGTTGGACTTCCCGATTCCCGCGGGCTTTACCGGGATCATAGCGCTTCCGATGACGGCGACCGTGCCCGCGAACGGCACCGCGGTCGTCGAGTTGGGCTATTTGAGTGTGGAAGACGTTGGCATTAACGGCGGTCTCTGGCCCGGCTCGAGTGTGGCAGGGCAGACGCCGGCCAGTTCAGCAACGCGACCGACGTGCTCGCCTTGATCGACATCCTCAACGCTGTCGAGCAGCCCGTCTGGGGTGATCTCAGTATGGATATCGATCAGAGCGGGGTCTTCGGCGCCGCCGATGTCCTGCGCGTGATCGACCTGTTGAACGGAGCGATCCCGTACGCGGTCTGGAACGGGGTGGAAGCGCCGGCGAATACCTGCCGGTAGTGTGGGTAACCACGGAGTCCGGTAGACGCCGGACCGTAGGTCATGGCGCGTCGTGTCCAGAAACTCAAGAGATCACAGTCGGCTGTCTGGTAGCGACCTGTTGAACAAAATGTGGCTGTGTCGTTGACCCGCGTTTCTGGGTACTCCATGGCCGCCACAGGCGGTGACCGCTAGACAATCACGGCGGGCGTCCGCTACACAACAAGGAGCGTTGCTCCGGGAATGGGTCATCCTTGAATGTTCGGGTTACGTAAAGATGTCCTTGGGAGGGCGAACATCCTTGTGAGCGGTCCGTCGTGACGCGAGGTTCCGAATCGGCTCGGTGCCGGCAAGCCGCCGACAAGCCGCCGGCAAGCCGGTTGGCCGGTTGTACCGGGCCTCGCTCTCCCGTTGAACCCGCAACTTCATGCTTGGCGGCAGAGCAGGTAACACCCATGCGGCTCGGTTCCGCGCGGTGCTGCGAAACCAGGGTTGTTGCACGAGTGAGCGCGGTCGCCTAGCATGCCGGTGGAATCGAGTCGTTGGATTCCACGTCAGGTCGGAAGGATCGAAGAGGCGCCGCTTGTCATGTCGGTTGTCGTGGGGTCCATTGTTTCGGTGCACCCGGTGCAGAAAGGCGGCCAATCTTGCGTGCCATCGCGGCAGAACAGCTATCGGTGTTTCTCGAGAATCGGCGTGGAATCGTCGCGGACATCTGCGCCGCGCTGACGGAACGCGAGATCCACATTCGCGGATTGACCGTACTCGACACCCACGACATCAGCACCCTGCGCATGGTAGTCGATAACCCGGAGCTGGCGAAGGACGTTCTCGGCCCCATGGGCAAGGGCGCGGCGGTCATGTCGGTCCCTGTGATCACGGTGAAGATATCAAACAAGCACGGCGCGTTCGCCCGTGTCACACGCAAATTCGCCGACGCGGGCATCAACATCGAATACGTGTATGCGACCGTAGGCCCGGAGGCCGAACACACCGTGGGTGTCTTTCGCGTGTCGGATCAGGAGGCCGCTCTGCAGATCGAGTTCGACGATTGACGCTGGTGATTCGTCAGCCTCGATAGTGTGGGTTGGCAAGGGTGCTGTCGGCGGGGCAAGTCGTCCGATGTGCCGTTTGCCCCACTATCAAAGCCCGACGTTGGCTCTGCGGGAGCCTCGCCCCCCCGGTCGAACGCCCGGATTCAAGGCCGGCAGCCCACCGGCGGTTATCGCAAAGGTCAATCCGTGCGGCCTGCGCGTCGGTGCCGCGGTTGGCTGCGCGCAACCGCGGAACCTCCTCCCGCAAGCCCCAGCACGTCCTGCCGGGTCGCGACCAGTACGACGACGAGCATCCAGATGACCCCGGGGGCGACGTACGAGATCTGGATGGCGTCGAACAGGTTGGCGAGGTAGCTGATCGTCTTGCTGACGTAGGGTCCGGAGTCGAATTGCTTCAGGGCGGGTTCGTTCGTAAACGGATTGCGAAGCATGAGCCACACGCGGCATGCGACGAAGAGGTTGACGAGCACCGCCCCGATCATAAAGAGCCACGCGCGTCGGTTCCACGGTAGGGGCGTCGCCGCGGCAAACGCCGCGAACACGATGAGCGGTGTGTAGCCGAGCCGTTTGCTGCTGATTGACTGGTTCGCCTGGACCGGTGGATTGCGGATCGCCAGGAACATGGTCGTGTCGTCCTCGGTGCGATGCGAACTCGCTTCCTGGTCCCACCGCCGATCGAACCTCACCTTCCCCTGCGGTCCGAACGACGCGAACATGCTGTTGCCGGCCGTTCGGAACATCGCACCATAAAACCCGCCCCACACCGGCCAGAGCAGGGCGAGCGCCACATAGACGACGCAGAAAATCGCCGCCGGTTTAAGCAGCTTCTTGAACGGCGGCATCGGGTTTGGGGCTCCTGTCGCGTGTGGCCCAAGCGGCCCAAAGGATCCATAGCAAGAGGGCCAGCGCGATAAAGGCCACCTGCCACACGTCGACGTGCATGACCTCGAACCACCAGTCGTCGAGATACATGCGGACGAAGAACAGCGACACGATTCGAATCAGGTTGACCACGGCCAAGATAAGCGTGCCCATGAGCGCGCCGGGGATCTTGAACTTGAAACGGGCCGGAAACGCGAGGACGGCCGCCACGAACAGTGCCGTCGGATCCACCGCGTCGCAGCCGCGTCGGATATCGAGCGGTGCACCGGGCGCGGTGACCAACGTGCCGCGCGCCGTCGCGTCGTAACCGAAGAGCCGCAGGATTCCCGCGGACGCGTCCGCGTTGAGTTCGAGGTATGCAGGGAAGAACCGTTCGCGCGCGGTCGCCGTCGCCATGACGAGGAAGTACGCCCCCATGAACACGCCGAAGAGCACGACGAACATGATGATCGCCCGTCGCTCGACAAACCAAGCCACGAAATCGCCGCGTTT
>JADFHG010000314.1 GCA_022567365.1 Planctomycetota bacterium
GGGTTCCTCGGATCCAGATTGAGGCGGGCAACTGTCCGCCTCTTTGTGGGCCAGATGTTTGGGACGATCGTAAGTCCTCCTTCTCAGAGTCGCCGACTTGGAACCGGCATTGAGAGGCCGTCGTACATGCGCCGAATAACCAATATCTGGGGTCGCATGAAACACCGATATCTTATCTTCCCTCGGTATACCAGCCTTCGTGGGTTGCGCCAAGTGGCGATTCTTGTCGCCGGCAAGGGACGGCGCTAGGTTCTTCAACAGGCCCCTAACTCCGATTCAACCACTCCTCAAACGCATCGAACGAGTACGGCCTGCCCAGGAAATCGGACACGAGGTGGGCTGCTTCTTTCGAGCCGCCGGGGTCCAGGACTTTGCGGCGGTAGTCGCGGGAGGTGCGGGTGTTGAGTAATCCCTCTTTGGTGAACCGGCTGAACATGTCCTTGGCGATTACCTTGGACCACATATATGTGTAGTAGATCGCCGAATAGCCGTCGAGGTGGCCGAAGTTGCACTGGAAGTGGGTGTCCTCGACGTAGTTGAACGGGCTGTACTCTTTCTGGAGGGCGATCAGCTTCTTGGTCGTATCGAGCGTCGAGGGGTCGGCGTCGTAGTATTGCAGCGAAACCGATGCGTAGAACATCTGGTGGGCCGTGGCCATCCCCTTACCGAAATCGCCGGCCCGTTTCATACGAGTCACCAGGCCCTCCGGGATCGGCTCGCCGGTCTGGTAGTGTTTGGCGAATAGTTGCAGGGTTTCCACGTCCCAGCAGAACTCCTCGAGCATCTGCGACGGGGCCTCGACGAAATCCCATTCCGTTGAAATACCGGCGTTGCCCATCCACTTTCTATGGCCGGCGAAAATCGCGTGCAGCAGGTGGCCGAACTCGTGGAAGAACGTGACCACTTCCCCGTGCTCCATCAGCGCGACCCCGTCTTCGCTGTCGGCGGGGTTGGGGAAATTGCAGACGAGGACGGCCTGGGGCAGCCGCTTGCCGGCGATTCCCGTGCGGTAGTCGAACTGGGCCGCGTGTTTGTATTTGTTCGGGCGAGGGTGCAGGTCGAGGTAGAAGCGGCCGAGGAGCTTGTTGCCTTCCACAACGTCCCATGCGGTGACCTCATCGTGCCAGAGATCCAGCCCATGCACCTGTCGATATTTGACGCCGAACATTTTGCCGGTCAGGTCGAACAACCCCTGGCGCACGGTGGCGAAGTCGAAATAGGGCCGGACCGCCTGCGAATCGAACGCATAGTCTTCTGCCTTTACGAGTTCTTCGTAGTAGCCCTTTTCCCAATCGCCCACTTCGGTCGCGGAGGGGTCGTCGGTTTTCTTTCGGGCGAGCAGGACGAGGTAGTCGCGATCGGCGGCCTCGCGGCTGGCGGCGACTATCTTTTCGATGAAGGTATGGGCGTTGCCCGCCGAACCGATCATCTTGTCTTCGGTGATGTACTCCGCGTAGTTGCGGTATCCGAGCAATTGTGCCAGTTCGTGGCGTTTCTCGAGCAGACCCCGCAGGACCTCGATATTCTTCGGGTATCCGCGGTCCTTGAACTTCTTGTAGAGCGCCAAGCGCGCGTCACCGCTATGGGCATACGTGAGAAACGGGATGTAGTCGGGATAATCCGTGGTGACGTGGATCTTGCCGTCTGCGGCGGGTTTGTGTTTGTCGATCCAATCCTGGGGGAGTCCGTCGAGGTCGGCGGGCGAGTCGAACACGACCTCGCGGGTGTCCTCCACGATGTTCTTGGCGAACTGCTGTCCTAGCGCGACGATTTCCGCGTCGAGGGCCTCGACTTTCGCACGGGTCGCGGCGTCTTTGTCTACGCCCTTGCGCCGAAAATCGCGAATCGTCTTCGCCACGAAGAACCGCGTCGCGGCGTCCGCGCGGTGCACATCGACCGCGGTGATCGCATCGTATAGCTCGCGATCGAGTGAGAGTTCGGTGACCCGCTTGGACACGGCTTGTTCTCCGCGCTGGGCGGCGTCGCGGACCGATTCGTCGGGATGCACTCTAAAAAAGAGGCTGCTCTCCGCGGCGGCGGCGTCGAGGTGCATGCGCATGTCGCTGAAGGGTGCAAGCGTATTCTCGATGGTGCGCGGCGCATCGACCCTTACGATCTGATCGCGCAGGGTATCCACCCAGATAAGGTGTTCGGTCGTCGAGTTATCAAGCCGCGCGGCCGTTCGATCGAGCGGCGTGTCCGCGAGCGCCCACATGGTGTCGACGCCCGGATCGGTGCGACCGGTTGTCCCGGTCGTTCCGGTGGTCGCGCAACCGACCAATCCGATCAGCGCCAACCCGATACAAGTTACGTTCTTTGTCGTCATCATCTTTTGTCCTCGTGTTCTCAGGGGCCTGCAAGATCTTGCGTGCTCTCGGGCTACCAGGTTAGTTGAAGAAGTCGATTCCGATGGTGTGGCACCGGCACCGTCAGGCAGCGAAACTTCGGAGTTGTTTCGCACGTCGATCTCCGTCGCGGGGGGCTTTTCGCATAGCCACGTCCGTTGCGGGGAACGTTTCGCATCGGTTCGTCCGCCACGGGGGGCGAACGCTACATTGCGCTCGCCGTGGGTCGGCGGAGGAATCGCAAAGCACCTACCTGACCATTTAGCTGTGCCCCACATTCTTCAACAGTCTGCAACCGCCGGCGTGGTCTCGACGATCGAGACCAAATGCATTGAATGGACGGCTGACTCGCAAGACGTCGTCTACTCATTCGCGCCGGTTTCCCGTTACGATAGCCCGGCGGTCGGTCGGGTCAACCGCGATGCCGTTGGGCACGTTCATTCGTGTCCGTGACAGTCGCGGCGGTGGCCGGTTTCCGGCTCGGCGCCGGCAAGCCGGTTGTACCGGGCCTCGCCCTTGCGAGCCGAGAGAACGTCTCCCGATCGCATGGGCCCCCTAATCGGCCATGCCGCCCTCTCGCCGTAGGCGCGTCCGCCTCGTTTGCATTGCCGGTGCTGTTCGTGGTATAGTCCGGACTGCTTCGATGCGACGGCGCGTAGGCGTCCAGCGGTTTTTCCGCCAACGCACGGCAGCGTCCGTCCCTCGTGGCGGACGTCGGCATGCGAAACGCCGCCGAACTTCCACGGCCGCCACGGGGGGCGGCCGCTACGCGCTACACACGTACTCGCCCGCGCCGTAGCGAGGCTTGTGCTTGGGGGGCTTCAAGGCCTTTTCGCGCGTTGATCGAATAAACGCGCATGACGGTTGGATCATGCGCGAATCTCTTGCGTAAAGCGCCGTCGTCGACGCACCGGACGCGCCGAAACGCCATTAGGGGGTGTAATGCAATACCGAATAACGCTGGTCGTATTATGTACAACGTGCCTCGCGGTCGGCAGCGCGTTTGGGCAGGCGTCGCGGAATCGCTACGGCTATGACCACCTCGACCCTGAGGTCCGCGAATACGTGCGCGGCCATTGGGAGAAGATCCGCGACCCCTATCTGCCGCCAATGGCGCAGCCGCCGGTCGGCGAACGCCCGGGTGGTCGCGTCGCGCGCGGCGGTTTCCTGAGCGTGCAGGTCAACATCGACGGGTTCGGCGGCAACATCCTCGGGGATGCGGCCAACGAGCCGACGATCGCGGTATCACCCGTCAACCCCAACAGCATCGTCATCGCCTGGCGCCAGTTCGACAACGTGGCGTCCAATTTTCGCCAAGCCGGTTACGCGTTCAGCACCGACGCCGGCGCGACCTGGACGTTTCCCGGCGTGCTCGATCCGGGGCAGTTTCGCAGCGACCCGGTCCTGGCCGCCGACTCGTTCGGTTTCTTCTATTACTACAGCCTGAGCAGCGTAACGACGGTGGAGTTGTTCAAGTCGATCGACGGCGGAGGGACATGGGGTCCACCGATCACCGGGCACGGCGGTGACAAGCAGTGGTTCACGATCGACCGCACCGGCGGGATCGGCCACGGCCATATCTACGCGACTTGGAACGTGCAGTTCAGTTGCTGTGGCAACAACGACTTCGCCCGATCGATCAACTCCGGCGCCTCGTTCGAGGATCCGCTGGCGATGGCCGACCCCCGCCTCAAATGGGGCACGCTCGACGTCGGGCCGGACGGGACGCTCTACCTGGCCGGCAGCACGCTGAATCACAACAACGCCCATTTGATTCAACGGTCAACCAACGCGAAGGATCCGTCGGCGACACCGGTATTCGATTTCGTGGACACGATCGACCTGGGTGGCCCGACCGCGATTTTCGCGGCTCCCAACCCGGCGGGATTGGCGGGGCAAACATGGGTCGCGACCGACCACAGTGACGGGGCGACCGCGGGCAACGTCTATGTCCTCGCCTCCGTCGATCCATCCGGACCCGACCCGCTCGACGTCATGTTCATACGAAGCACCGACGGCGGTCTCAGTTGGTCCGCGCCGGTGCGGGTCAACGATGACTCGCCCGGGAGCCAGGCGTGGCAGTGGTTCGGCACGATGTCCGTCGCGCCCAACGGCCGGATCGACGTCGTGTGGAACGACACGCGGAACACCGGCGTCGCCAACCTGAATGAGCTGTACTACGCGTTTTCGACCGACGGCGGCGTGACGTGGTCGGCGAACGTCGCGCTCAGCCCGGTCTTCGACAGCCATGTCGGCTGGCCGAATCAGGACAAGCTGGGCGATTATTACCACATGGTTTCCGACGACACCGGGGCGAGCCTCGCCTATGCGGCCACGTTCAACGGCGAGCAGGACGTGTACTTCTTGCGGATTCCCGCGGAGAGCGACCTATGCGCGCCGGTCGTCGATTGCAACGGCAACGGAATCGCCGACGCCTGCGACATCGACAGTGGCGCCAGCGACGACTGCGACGGAGGCGGCGTGCCGGACGAATGCGAGGTGCCGCCGATTTGTCCGACGTGCCCGGACTGCAACACCAACGCTGTGCCGGACGGCTGCGAAACCGACAACGACAACGACGGCGCCATCGACGCTCGCGACGGATGCCCGTTCGATGAGAACAAGACCGACCCCGGCGTGTGTGGATGCGGCGTCTCGGATGAAGAC
>JADFHG010000315.1 GCA_022567365.1 Planctomycetota bacterium
GCGATCGGTCGTGTTGAAGCGCCACCGTCGTGATGGGCTGTTCGCAGGCGGCGCGTTTTCCGGCGACCCCCGGCAACAAGATGGAAGACGGCGCGCTTGCGCGGCCCGCAACGGCAGCGTTTCCGCGATCCCGATGAACGCTCGCAAGCGTGGCCGGGCCGACAATTTCGGAAAGGCGCTCGACGACGCTCGCCCACGATTCCGACGCCACCAGCCCGGCGATCGTCGCCGCCCGGTCGGTCCTGGACCGTCGGACTTCCCGATCGCACGCCTCGGCGAATCGTTCGGGCGTATCGACTACGGTCACGGCCTGCGGATACAACCGCGCCTCGGGGAGCGGTGTCGAGATGACGGGCAAACCCGCGGCGAGGTATTCGCGCATCTTGATCGGGTTGACGTGCTCGGTCAGCTTGGTTCGAGCAAACGGCATCAGACCCGCGGTGAACGCGCGGCAATATGCCGGGAGCGCCGCGTAGGGCCTTCGACCGAGCAGGTGGACGTTGGGCCGGGATTCGAGCATCGCGACGTCGTCAGCACATTCGCCGATCAACACGAACGAATAGCTCGGCCGAAGGCGCGCGACTTCGGCCAGCAGCGCGCGGTCGATCCAATGGTGGATGAGACCGAAGAACCCGAAGATCGGTTGGGCTATATCAGCGAGATCGGTCGGAGTCTCCAACGAAGTGCGCCACGCCGTCGCGAAATGGTCGTAATCGACGCCATGGCGTACGAGTGCGATATCGGGTCGAATCGGGCGCTTACTCTGTTGCAACCGCTCCGAGGAGGCAATCACGACGTCGGCGCTCTTGAGAAGCTCGACCTCGACCGATTGGATCCGACGACGATCCACGCCTTCAAATTCGCTGAATTCATCGACGCAGTAGTAGACAAATCGCTCCTCACCGAGCGCGCCGACGAGGTAGGGTACGTCCGGAGCGAAGCTCCACACCTGGATCGGTCGCTGCCGCGCGCCGCGAAGGGCGCGAAGCCCGCGCCGGATACATGAGACGAGCATCCGTCGGTTGAACGTTCGACACGCCGCGGCCGACGCGCCTGGAATGACAACGGGCGTCACCTGGACCATGTTATGATTGACGTGTTGGACGCCGCGGGCAACGCGACGCAATACCGAGCCGACCGCGCGGCAATCGGCGATGGTGGCCTTGGGGCGCCGCGTGCCGTGGTGGTTGACCCAGACGACCATGTTGCGGCGCGCCAGGATCTTCATGATCTGGTGTTTGCTCGTGGGATCGTAGTCCCACGAACTCGCGATACACACGATCGTTCGGTCGCAGATCATTCGATCCGTATCGGCGGCACCGATCCGAGTCCGCGGCGGCGAGCGGAATTATCGTCGGGCTTGCGGGGCATCTCGGCGCGCCCCTTTGAGGGACTAGCCATTCTGGTCCGACTGATTGTAGTAGTAATTGTAGTACCAATCGTAATGGTGCCCGTACCCGTATCCGTATCCGTACTGTGCCGCCGACGTTTCCCGACCGACGATTAGGGCGCCGATGATTCTAATGTTGTTTGACTGGAGAAGGCGTACGGCACGTTTGCCGGCGGCTTCGTGCGTGCGATTCAGACGCACCACCATGATGACGCCGCTGCACATTTGGCCGATGATTCCGACGTCGGTCACCGTCGTGGCGGGCGGCGTGTCCACGAAGATGTAGTGGTACTCGTTATGGACACGTTTGAAGACCGTTCGAGTGGCGGCGGAGGCGAGCAACTCAGCCGCGCTGCGTCCCTTTGTACTGCCGGCCGGCATGAACCGAAGATTGGGAATGGGCGTGTCGCGGACGATCTCGTCGAACGACGCGCGCCCGCCGAGCGCGTCCGCCAGCCCCGGCCCTTCGGGTTGATTGAGCATCTTCGCCAACGAACTTCGGCGAAAGTCCCCATCGACGACGAGCACCTTGAGGTGCCGCACTTCCGCGAAAATGGCGCCCAAGTTCAAGGTCGTTACGCTCTTGCCCTCCTTGGGGACGGCGCTGGTGATCGCGAGGACGCGATGTTCGCATTGCGGATTCTGACTCAACAGCCGAGTGCGCAGCGAGCGGTACTGTTCCGCGATCAGCGATGACCGTTCGTAGTAGGGAACCAACGCCTCGGATAGACCCTCGACGAGTTCGACGGGTTTGGTCTCGTCGTCAGTCGCAAAGCCTTCGGGACCATCCAGTGCTTCGACGAGACCGCTCGGCACGTCGACGATAGGCGCGCCGCCGCCCTCAGTCGCCACCGGTTTGGCGGCGGCGGCGCGCCGTTCCTGTTCCGCACGTTTGAGGGCTTCCGCGATTCTACCCATGCGATCCGATCCTAGGAAAAGCGGTGTTCTGTGTCCGGACATCGAAATGAATACCGTTTCGGATGTCGCCGTCGATTGCCGCAACGCGGCACGGCCTCTGAGGCGTCCGACGCCTGATTGATGTAACGGTCCGAGCGACCAACACGATCCAACCGATTCGCCCGGCTTGAGCGGCTGTCGGCGACCCCAGGCGATTCAAAAAGGCCGTTGCCCAAGCGAAATCCCTCCCGAACCGCCGCCGTCGTCTTCGTATACATCTTTGGCCGCCAACACGTACGCCGGCGTCAAATATGCCTGGAAGACCGGCGCCATCGGATCGAGCACCTCACGAATACGCAAACCCACCCACGCAAGAGGCGTCGGCGGGATGTAGACGATGTCGTCGGGCTCGAGGAGGATGTTCTTGCTCCAATCACCCTCACGGATCATCCGATCGACGTTCACGATAATCGTCCGCGGCTCGCCGTCGCCGTGGCTGGGTCTGATGACCTTGATCCGACTTCGCCACGATCCCTGGGAGTTGCCGGACTTCATCACCGCGTCGAGCAGCGTGTCGCGTCCGGTATACGGGTATTTTCCTGACGCGGCGAACGGTCCGGACACGTAGTAGTTCTTACT
This sequence comes from Planctomycetota bacterium, assembly GCA_022567365.1. GTDB lineage: Bacteria > Planctomycetota > Phycisphaerae > UBA1845 > UBA1845 > JADFHG01. Next base: position 2,927 of record JADFHG010000315.1, read on the forward strand.
CTCGTAGGACGCGACTCGAACGCGAACCTTGGGATCGGTGTAGTAGCGGCTCAGGAGCACCTCGAGCTTGGCGGCGATCTCCTTTGCGGTCATGCCCACGACCTTGACGTCGCCCAACAGCCGTAGCGATAACTTGCCGTCCGGGTTGATCGTCTGGGCCTCGGCGTCGATTTCCAGAATGCGCGGCGCGCTGATCTCGATTGCGTCTGGAATGCCCACTCGGTATTCGATGGCGGACACCTCGTGTTCGTGTTCGCGTAGGAAGTGGAGAATATCGGCGTTGTTCGGCGCGCAGCCCACCGCACAGAGCGAAACCACGCCGATCGACCCGAGTGCCAGTGTTGCTGTCGATCGTTGCATCGTCCGGCCTAGGTAGCCTCCCAATCGCAAAACAGTCGCCATCCGGCGGCGTGCGCCCGCCCGCCACGCGGATCCCAAGCGCGGATAAGACGCGCCACACCGTTTATCGGGTGGAGACATCATCCGCTAAACCTTTCCGAACGGGGAAACAATCCGCCGATCATTCGGGTGCGTGCCGGTGAACACTCCGGGAACGGGCGGACCTTCAGAACCGACTTGTCCGGGCCGATATTAGGGCACGTGGAAGGTGCATCGGCTACGCGTAGGCCGCGCCAACGGTACCAACGCTGCGAGGGCGTATGTACGCCGACTTTTTCGGACTTTCTCAGCTTCCGTTCAATAACACGCCCGATCCGCGTTTCTTCTACTCCACACCCGACCATGAGGAAGCGCTGGCGTCGCTCATTTATGCGGTCAGCGAATTGAAGGGCTTCGTACTCCTGACCGGCGACGTCGGCGCGGGAAAGACGCTCGTGTCGCGGATGATGCTCCGCCATTTCGGGCCGAAGATCGCGTTCGCGACCATCAACCACTCGCTCAAACACGCCGACGATTTGATGGAATCGGTATGCACGGAGTTCGACTTGCGCTTCGAGCGCGGTGCGACCAACGCAGAGTTGGTCCGTCTGCTGCACGATTTCCTGCTTGCCCAGTTCGCGCGGAACAAACCCGTTGCCCTCATCCTCGACGAAGCTCAAAACCTGACGGTTGACGCCTTCGAACAGCTTCGCATGATCGGTAACCTCGAAGCCGACAACGCAAAACTGCTCCAGATCGTCATCCTTGGACAGCCCGAACTCCAAGAGAAGTTCCGCTCGCCCGAATTGCGACAGCTCGAACAGCGGATATTTCGCAGCTTCCATCTCGTCCGTCTCAACCGCGATCAAACGAAGGGGTACATCGACCACCGGCTGTCGGTGGCCGGCGCGGGTGATAGGGGCGTGTTCGACACGGACGCAATCGACCGGATCTACCGGGTATCCCAGGGGCTGCCTCGATTGATCAATACCGCGTGTGACAATGCCATGCTCAGCGCGTACTCCGCTGACCGCCATACGGTTGACGGTGCGTTTATGGAAACCATCATTGCCCAGATGATGACGATCGGCTCCCAGCCTGCTGGCGCGGCGCCCGAGGAGCGGGGCTATGGTCAAACGGCAATGGCACTCGCGATGTCCGTCACCGAAGCCGCCCGTGGTGCGATCGGCTTGCCGGCGCCGTTCGTGGCTTCGCCGGCCGGCGGCACGCGAATCGCCCGTCGCTCGCTTGCACAAACGCCGCAATACAGCCATGCGGCGGCGCGACCGGAAACGGACCTCGCGGTTATTTCCATGAACAAAGGACACGAGGAGTGTCGTCGGTCGATCGATCATCTCCATGAGCGGCTCGAATCGTTGGGACGCAGCGGCGGATGTACGGATGATCGAGTCGGCAGGCTCGAACGGAGGGCGGCCGGCGATGATGGGCGGATCGATCAAGCCGACCGGACCATGCGCGAGCTCAACGCCGTGACTCAGCGCGCCGAAGCGCTCCTGCAGCGCAATTGGACCGCCGATCGGGATTTCGAGCGTCGACACGAACAAATGGCACGGATGGCCCGAATCGTCCAAAAGCTGCACGAGAAGACCCGCGAGATCCTGAGGCAGGCCGACGATACCTGTGCCCGTCAGGTCGGCCTCGACCAAAATGCGCGGCGTATGCATGCAAAACTGGT
>JADFHG010000316.1 GCA_022567365.1 Planctomycetota bacterium
CCGACTGGAAAGTCGGTCCCACATACTTCTGCAACGGCCGACTAGGGGTTCTTTGTGCCACTGTCCTTGCGCGCAGACGAGCGATCGGCCATGATGAAGGGCAGGCCCCGTTTGCGGTCCTTCTCCACGATGGCCAGGATCGCTCCGGCCGCGCTTACCTGGACGCGCGGATCGGGATTCGACCGCATCTGTTCGGCGAGGCCCGGCAGCGCCTTGGCATCGCCGATCGCGCCCAGCGCCGCCGCCGCCATTTGCCGGACGCGCAACACCTGTCCGGCCGGCGGATCGTCGGGATCTTCGGTGCGCGGATCGTTGAATCGCAGCGCGCACACCGCGAGATCCAGACCGTCGTCAATCCCGAGCAGCCCAAGCCCGCGAATCGCGGCCATCGCCACCTCCGTGCTTGGAAAAGCCCCCGGATCGAGGGTATCACGCCGGTACGCGCCTAGCTTGTAGAAGAATGTTTCGCGGCAAAGCGGATTCCTCGTATCCGCCAGCGCATTGAGCGACATGACCTCGTCCGATCCCACACCGGAGTTCGCGTCGAACGCGAGTTGGCGGCGGGCCTCTTCCGCACCGAGTAGAGCCATGCCTTCCAGTGCGTGAAACTGGACGCCGTCATCCTCGTCGCGCATCGCGCGGGCGAGCAATTTGATAGCGCCCGGCTCGCCGAGACGACCAATCGCCATCGCGGCGTTTCGCCGAACGGCGGCATCGGAATGGTCCAGGAGATCACTCGCGAGCTGTCCCGTATGCGTCGTGTCGCCCAGTCGGTGCAGCGCAAACACGGCAGCGACGCGCACACTGTCGTCCGCGTCGTCGAGCAACCGTCGAAAGCGCGACTCCGCAACGCGGTCACGCATGGTGCCCAATACCATGCAGGCCGCAAACCGCACGCCCGGATGTTCGTCGTCGAGGGCGGCCCGAATCCAGGGCAAACCGACCTGCGCCGACGTTTTCGAAAACGCCTCGACCGCCTGCGCTCGAACGGCGGGGTTCGCGCGATAGGCCGCCGCCCGTTTCAGCACTTCCAACGCCTCCCGTCGGTAGGTATACCTGCTGTGGCTTGCGGTCGGATCGACGGATCCGACACCGATACAGGAGGTCAACACGAGACACATGACGACACAAATTGCTGATCGAATCATTCCACGCCCTCCTTGGCGTCAATGTGGCGTCGGGACAACGCCCGTACGCAGAGATAGTCGATATAGCACAAGAGCCACAGCACGGCGCACGCCCAACCGAACCAATCCCCGTACATCGTATAGTATGTTACTTGCGAGTCCACGGCGAGATGCGCTATTGAGTATCGCACGTCCGGCGCGGTCGCCGATGGGTCGTGGCGAATCAACCCGTGCGTTCGCCCGGTTGGGTCGATGAACCCGCTGATTCCGGTGTTGACCGCCCGCGCGATGCCGACTCGATTCTCGACCGCGCGAAAAACGCAAATCGCGAGGTGTTGGGCCTGTTGCACGCTGTGACCGAACCATCCGTCGTTGCTGATGTTCAACAACAAATCGGCTCGCTTTTGCCCTTCGACGCCCCGCGCGAAGCGACGGCTGACGTAGGGCATGACATCTTCGTAGCAGATCGGAATGCCGAAATGAAAACGCTTCCCGCCAAGCGCGGCGGAGTCCATCGCGAATACGCGAAACTTTTCCCCGCGAAAAATCGAGTACTCGTAGTCCCCGTCCGGACCGCTGAACGGCATCATGCGGTTTAGCCAGAGGTATAGGAAACGAAGCCGGCCGAATCGAAACGGAACCGTCTCGCCGAAGTAGACAAGGTGGATCTTGTCGTAGCGCCCCGGTGCAGATCCTGTCGGGTAAAACACGGTCGCCGAATTGTAGCCCTTCTCCTTGGCGCGGAGATCGGTCGGCGTGTACACTCTCGAGTGGCTTCCCGTCACGACGTATGACTGCCAAGCCTCGGCGCGATCCATCAGGGCACGGTAGCTCGCGCGTGATAGAGGATCCAAGATCGCCTCGCGATTCAGCCGCATGGTCCACGGCGTTTCCGGCAACAGGTAGAGATCGGGACGCTCCGCCCTAGCCGAGTCCATCGCCGCCAGATACAGTTCCATTTTGGCTGGTTCGCCGATGCGCGAGGCCTCATCGTCGGGATCGGCGACATTGAGAAAATCGCCTTGGAATACCGCGATCTTCGGTCCCTGGGACATGGTGCCGCCTTCCAACCGCCCCCGTCCGTAAGCGATTGCCGCAGCGAAGAGAACCAGGACCGTCGCCGCACCGATTCTCGCCGACCGAACTCGGGCGGCCGCGTCGGTGCCGCGTTGCCTCGCCAATAGCGCCATGACCATGTCGGCAATCGCACCGTTCGCGGCGGCTACCAGAAAACTCACACCATAGGCACCGACGAGGTCGCTGACCTGAATCAGCATCAGCACGGATGCATTGGCGTGAGAAAGGAAGAACCACGGAAACCCCGAGATGGCCACCGCGCGGACCATCTCGCTGCCCGTCCACACAAACGGCAGCACGACCGCCAACGGGAATCGCCGTCGGCGGACCGCATGGCGCACCGGGCATGCGACGAGCGGGAAATAAAGGGCTTGGTAGAACGATAGCGCGGCGTATCCCCACCCGGTCGCGTGGTACAACCACCGCATGTTGATCAGGAAGAACACCAGCGCCATAAGGAAACTGTACGCGTAGACCCGCTTGGCCGACGGCGCGGTCCCGATCATCACGAGCCACGGAACCAGGCATACAAAGGAGAGCGGCCACCAGCCGATCGGTGCGAAGATCAGGCTCTGCAACACCACGGTGGCGATCACCGGAAGAATGATGTTGCGGTGGCGGTGAGCGGCGAAACCGGTCTGCTCACGGGCCTCGCGGAGTCCGGTTTGCCGCTTTGCGGAATGAGCTCGCTTCCTGCGTGTCAACAGAGGTTCCATCCGTGGTTCGCGCTTGCCCCGCCCGAATGCCGTCGCTCGTCACACGCGGTCCAGCAGCATGACCAAGACATGCTCGCCGTTCGATGCGCCGTGCGCGCCGGGCGGCTGCACGATCAATGCGTTCGCCGTCGCGGCGCCGAATGGGTCACCGGATCCGCGCCAGGATAGCGGCTCGGCGATCAGCCCGCCATCCTTATCGATCGTCACGCGCGCCGGTATAAATGCCCGACGGTCTCGGGTAGGCGCGACGCGACCCGAAAGCATCGCCCGCACGCCGCTGCGCGGCGCCGTTGGGCGTCCTTGCATCATGGCCAACGCCGGGCGCACCAGTAGTTCGAAGGCCACGAACGCGCTCAGGGGGTTTCCCGGTAGCGCGAAGACCGCAGCACCGCCCGGCATCGTGGCGAAGATCACCGGGCGGCCCGGCTTGATCGCCAACTTGCGAATGTGCATCGTCGCGCCGCACTCCGCAAGTACCTCCGGTACGAAATCGAACGCCCCCATCGACACGCCGCCCGTGATGCACAACGCTTCGCAACGGGCACCCGTCTCGATGGATCGACGAAGCGTATCGCGATCGTCGCCGGCCCGCGGCAATACCTCCGGCGACGCATGCGCCGTCTTGATGAGCGATTCGAGGATGTAGCGGTTCGAGTCCCGAATCTGTGGACCCACCGGCGTCGTATCCACGTCGACGAGTTCGTCGCCCGTGACGAGCACCGCTACCCGCGGCCGTCGAAAGACGCTCACCATCGACGCCCCGCACGTTGCCGCTACGCCGATCTCGAGCGGTGTCATCACCGTGCCGGCGGTCAAGACCGTCCGCCCCGCCGAGACGTATTCGCCACGCGGTGTCACAAACTTGCCCGGCCCGACCGCCGCCCGGATCACCACCGACTTTCCGGATGCCGCAAGCTCGGTTTCCTCGACGCGGACGACGGCGTCCGCGCCGCTGGGGATCGGCGCCCCGGTGTTGATTTGCATGGCTTCGCCGGCCTCGAGGGGGCGGATCGCTTCGCTACCGGCCGCGATTTGCCCGGCGATTTCGAGGGTCACCGGCGCGCGATCCGCCGCCGCCACGTCGCGCGAACGAACCGCGTATCCATCCATGAGCGAGCGATCGAACGGTGGATAGTCCACGTCGCACAGGATCGGCTCGGCCAAGGTGGCGTAGAGCGCGTTGCCCAACGCGACGTCGATGGTCGGTCCCGGGCGAACGTGCTCGAGGACTATTGTGTGTGCTTCGTCAACGTCGATCATTGGTGTACAAATGCCACAATCATGGCATCGAAAAGCTCGCGAGAGCTACAGCATTTCCCGCTTCTGTGCGCCGAGCCGCGGGTTGCCGGCAAGCTGGCTGTGTCAGGCCGGCGCGGTCTCTCGCCGTTTGATGCGTTGCGAATGTCGGTGGATCCGGCATACGAAATCGGGAAATGCTCTAACGTCGTGTTTCAAGGTTTTCCCAACCATGCGTCGAACCTTTGCGGCGGACCTGACGCCCGCACGATGCCACGAATACCCGCGACGATGGATCGAATCAGAACCTCCGCACAAACCAAAACCTACGGCTCGGGGTCGTCGTTGATCGCAGGAAGCACCGTACCGAACCGCTCGACGCAGGTCAACGTGCTCCGGGACGTGGGGCATCAAATCGAAGGATGGCGGGTTGGGTAACTCTGTGGTCCCGGTCGAGCCACTCGGATCCCCGGGCCTGGAATGGATTTCGAGCCGAAAGGCGTCATTAGTCGGCCACGATCTCGTCACCGACACATATCGTGCCGCCGCCAAGGACCTCCGTATGCACGCCGCCGCGAAAGTCGGTAGCCAGGGCGCTGCGAAGCCCGGAATGTGCGTCATCCATCAACCCGCATGGTTTGGTCTCGCCGTGGACGCGAAGCCTGACGTCCCCGATGCGCAAAACCCCGCCGATCGTCGAAGCAAGATCGATACCGGACACCAGCACATTGGCGCGTCGAACATGCCAGGGGAGCTCAACGCCCAACGCGCGCAGCACGTCGTTCCATTTCTCAACAGACAATACCGCCACACCCCCCGCGC
>JADFHG010000317.1 GCA_022567365.1 Planctomycetota bacterium
TTTTCGGGCTTTGCGAAATGCAGATGGCCGACGTTCCAGGCCACGGACCCGCCCCCCATCGCGACACCCCAGACGATCGAGCGACACGCGAACAAGGCAACCGAAACGGGCAGGAAGACCGGACCGATGGCGCCCTCGCTGACGGCCACCAACGTCGCAGCGCCGCCCAGCGCCAGACCGGTCATCCAGCACATCGCGTTGTATACGCGAAACCGCACGACGCCGATCCTGTCGAAGAGCCGACCCCAACGCCCCACCGACCAGACCTGCAGCAGCTTCGGAAGCGCCATCAGCAAGACCAAACAGACCCAGTATCCCGATCGGTAGCCGATCGGCAGATGCAGCGTGATGACCGCGGCCGCGACGACCGCCGTCAGGAAGTTGCCAACGCCCGCCAGTCCTTGAGCGACCAGGTACATCGCGAACCGACGGTCCGATCGCAAGACGTCGACCATCTGTTGGAACACGTGTCCCGGATGAATCAACGCGGTCAAACTGAACGGTTCGACCAAGCCTTTTCGCAACTCGCCGTCGGACGACGGCCCCGCGTGCCGAGCGAGGGCAGCGCGTTCGCCGCGGATTCGGATGCGCGGAAGGATAAGCACGCCGACGACGCCAACGATCGCCGCGGCCGGGTAGATAAACCTATACGCCTGCGGATCGCGGTCGCACACGGCGGCGCAGGCAAGGACAGTCACGGTGCTGACCACGAATCGTGCGGCTTGCAATCGCGAGGTGATCTCGCCGCGTACGCTACGGGGGTAGTTGGCCCGCCAGACGGCCGACCGCACGGTCACCACGCCGGCCAGCAGAATCTGCGCCGCCGCCATCTGAGCGAGATACCAATATAGTCCTGCCGGCGTGTTCGGGATCGCCCCGGCCATCCCCACGACGAGCGTGGTCGCGGAAGCGAGAATCGTCAGGAGCCTGATGATCGGGCGTCCGACGCACAACATTCCCCAGAATAGACTGAACAGGAGCGCCGCGACCGGGGTCGAGAGCGCCACCGCAATCGGGAACTCCCCACCGTTGAAGCTCTTGGGCACAACCACGGCGGCGAAGTGCCCGCCCTCGACGACGCTCGCGACCACGCTCCACGCCAGGAGATGCTGGAATTCGTAGTAGTAGTTGCGGCGCGTCAGGAAGGGCAGCTCGCGCGTGCGGAGTATGTCCAATGCCGACGGTCCTCGATCCATCGCGGGGAAACGCCCGAGGGTAAGCGAACCTTGGGCGAAGTGCAAATGTGCGGACCATCCAGCAAGCTGGCTTTGACAGCGCAGGCAGCGCCCCCTCGCGCCCCAGGGTTCGGATCAGAGACCGTTTGTACGAATCATTGCGCTCGCGCGCGGTCCCGTAAGCGAATCACGTCAATCACTCTTCATGATCCGCACGATTTCCTCGCAGTCCGTCGTGCAAGGGACGCCCCAGTCCTTCGTATACCCGAACAGCTCTTCGATCGACTTGCCGCCGAACCGGTCGTCGAGGATCTCGATATGTTCAGACTTGATGAGCGCGGGATGGTGCAGGCCGCACGCGTAGCAGAGCTCGCGGATCTCCTTGCGGAGGTTGGTCATATAATTCGCCAAGCGGGCGGACTTCGACGTCGGATCCAATCCGCGCATGAGCCAGCGCGACTGCGTGGCCACCCCGGTCGGACAATGACCCGTATGGCAGCGCTGCGCCTGAATGCACCCGATCGCCATCATGGGTTCCCGAGCCACGTTGATCAGATCACAGCCGAGCGCGAATGCGAAAAACGCGGAGTCGGGGAATCCGAGTCGACCCGAGCCGATGAACACCGTGTTGTCGGAAACGCCGGCCTCGGCAAACGTCCGATAGACCCGGCTCATTGCCAGTTTGAAGGGTAGCGCCACGTGATCGCTGAACACGAGCGGCGCCGCCCCCGTGCCCCCCTCGCCCCCGTCGATGGTGACGAAATCCACACCGCGATCCGTGGTATCCATGAGCCGAGTCAGATCGTGCCAAAACCCCATCTCTCCAATGGCCGACTTGATGCCCACGGGAAGGCCCGACACGTCCGCCAACCGCTCCACGAAATCGAGCATGGAGTCCACGTCTGAGAACACCGAGTGCCTGTTTGGGCTTACGCAGTCCTGCCCCATCGGGATGCCGCGAATGGCCGCGATTTCCGGGGTGATCTTGGCCGCCGGCAGCAGGCCGCCCTTGCCCGGTTTGGCGCCCTGGCTGAGTTTGATCTCGATTGCGCGGATCGGATTGGCCGCGACGACGTCCTTGAACCGCGTCAAGTCGAAGGCGCCCTTCTCGTCGCGGCAACCGAAATAGCCGGTGCCGATTTGCCAGATGAGCTCGCCGCCGTGCTGGTGGTGCGGCGAGACGCTGCCCTCGCCGGTATTGTGCAGACACCCGGCGAGTCGGCATCCCCGATTGAGGGCCTCGATGGCGGCCGCGCTGAGCGAACCGAAGCTCATGGCCGACACGTTGACGATCGACTCGGGTCGAAACGCCTTCGCCCGATTGCGGTGCCCCCCGAGGATCTTCGCGCAGGGGAGTCGATACGTCGGGTCGTGACTCTCTTCAGCGATGGGAAACGCGGCGTGTTTGATGATGATGTAGTTGGGCGACTGTTCGGTATCGTTGTCCGTGCCGAATCCGAAGCAGTTGTTCTCCTGCTTCGAGGAGGCGTATATCCACCGCCTTTGATCGCGGCTGAAGGGGCGCTCTTCGTCGTTGTTGGTGACGATGTATTGGCGCAGCTCGGGGCCGATGGCCTCGAGCCAATAACGAAAGTGCCCGATGATCGGAAAGTTTCGGAGGATCGCGTGCTTGCGCTGCGTCAGGTCGTATACCGCCACAGCGGCAATACCCAGAAGACAAATGACGAGGATCCACATGCCCATATTGAAGCCCATACGCCTCCGCTGCACCGCGTCCGCACCCCACCGCTGATCGTTCGTTTATCCGTCGGGCACATGCACGTCAGTTCAAGCCAAGGTATCACTTCGCCGGTGGAATCGCAATACTCGGTACGTGCCGGGGCTCCACTGACGGTGGGGGCTGGATGATGCATCAGGGTGCGCCGGCGGTGGGTGGATCATCGTGTTCCCCCTCCTCGAAAGGACGTGGGCCACCCGCCATCATCCGGGGGGGCGAGGTCCGGCACGACCGGCCAACCGGCTCGCCGACGGCTTGCCGGCGGCGTCGTATTCCCATGCCCGCGTTTCACTCGGGCACGCCGCCCGTTCCGCTCAATCAAGCGGCCGTCGGAACCACATTTCCTTCCATGCATCGTCAACTTCGTCTTGAAGAGCCGCGAGCTTTTGCCTCCGCTCGCATATGTCGGTTGTTGTGTAGCGGATCAACGCCCGTCGAACAGTTTCGCGGCGTTGGAGATGCATCAAGTCCACGTCAATGGAGCGAAAACGGGGGTACGCCAAAAGCTCCGCCGATATCGTCATTAGCACCATCGCTGGAAAACTCAGCAAGTATGCCTCCGCCGGGACATTATCGCTTACCCACTCCGCGTGCTCCTTCTTCATCCGTTTCAGCGCGACGTCAAACGCGGTCGTTACGTGTGCATCCGTGGTGAGGAAGCAAACCCACGCCGGGGTTGCCCACGCTGGTACGAGGCCAAGTCGAATGGCATCGTCGGGCGCCATCTCAAAACTCTCGATGAAGTACGGCTCATTTCCAAGGCAATACGGCCGTCCGGTCGCGATGCTGACGGACTGTGACCGGATCGGGCTCGTCCACTCGATGAGACGCGTCCGGTCTACGTTTTGACTTCGCCACTCATCAACGGCCGGCGGCAGGTCGGCACCTGACCCAACCGCGAACACCAGACCTTTGCCGCGCAGCGCTCCTTTGTGCGCGGACCGCAGCACCGACAACTCTTCCTCCAGCCATACGTTGATCCGGTCCGCTTCAGCGGCGTCTTTCGCGTATACGGCGTAGTCGTCCGCGACTACGTGACGTGCTCGCCCGGCAATGTGGCTCGGCCATTCTGCGGGCGGCCGTTGCGAGGACCTAACCAAGGGCTCCGCAACCTGGCACGACGCAACGCCAAACAGACCCGTGGCCAAACAGAGTTTGAGTCTATGCATGTCCGGCATTCTCATACCCCCCTGGCCACGCTCGACCGCCGGCAAACCGGCTCGCCGCCGCTTCCATCAGGCGTGAATTCACTTCGGGTCATCGTAATACGCGTCGATCTCCGGCGCGGAGTATTGTCGGCCGCACTCGGGGCAAGTGTGGTAGTCCGGAAGCCCGGTCAGCTCGTACCGGCAGTGAATACACCTGCGCGGCAGAACGGTACTGCGAAATCCTCCGGCCTCCTTTTGCCGTCGCCGTGCGCGTCTCCGATCGCGAAACCGGTTCAGCCAGCGAGTCGTGCGCGGGATTACTAGGGGCTCGGTCGGTTCGGTGTCGCCGGTTTCATGTGGCTGGCGGTCTTGCAACGAAGGTGAATATGGGACTTTCGGCTTTCGACAGAGGATTGCAAAACCCGCCACGAATCCGCACGCAGTCCACGTGACGTCGTGGGTCGCCCCAAACAGCATCGACGCCACAACGGTGGCGCTTATCCACGGTCCCATCCGTTGCCACGACGATCTTCTTCCGCCCCTTGTCGCCTTGTACCGGACATTTGTCATTCGTCGATCCGCAAACCGGCATCGTATACCAACAAGCCGGTCGGTTCAAACGAAGCGGCCTTCTTGGTTATGAATCGGACGGGTCTTGTCGCTATCACCGGACCGATCTTGCTCCAGACTCCCCCGGTACGGGCGTGCTGACGGTTTCCGTGGAGCATCAGAACGGGTGCCGCCGGCAAGCCGGTTGGCCGGTTCGCCGACACGATCCTGCGCAGGGCCGGCATCGTCTCTCGGAATTGGGAATCGTCCGCCGTCGCCGGGAGTCACTCGACCGCCACCCGAACGACACCTGCGCGCCCACAGCCGTCAGGGGCGGACCTGCCGCGTATCCCGGTGGCGCCGGCGCC
>JADFHG010000318.1 GCA_022567365.1 Planctomycetota bacterium
CACGACGACATCCCGCCAAGGCGCCCGTCATGGTATTCGTCGGGCTTGCCATGGCCGCGACCGCGACGGTGTTGGTTGTGCGCTACGTCGGCCGACCCGATGCCCGGCACACCGGCGGAAGCGCGGACAACGCACCGTCCGTCGAATTGCGCGATGGACCGGTTGACGATGGGCCGGATGGATCTTCGGCGGATTCGACTCCAGCTGTGTCGACGGATGGCTCTTCGGGTCGTTCGACTCCACCCGCGACGGTGGCTCCACCCGAAGTATCCAATGCCTCCAATGGACCCGATGCACGCAACGCTACCGATACAGCCGACGCGCCCGACGGTTCCGGCAAGTCCCCGAAACCCCCAAAGGCCAAGCCTCAGGCGAAACGCCCACCGAAGCGACCCGAAGCCAAACGCAAGACCGGACCGCGAAGACCCCGCGCTCCCCGCGGACGCGGCGCCGCAGGGTCGCCCAAAGCGTGGACGCACGAGCCCTTCACCATTCGAGCGACCCTATTCGGTATCAATGCAGTCGGCAACGGCGCCGATGGATCGACGGGCATCGCGCGCGTGGGTCTGTTCGCGCCCGTCGATCAACGCTATGTCGTCCTTGCCGGCGCGCTGACGTGGTCGGGTCGAGAACCGTCCACCTTTCATACCGTCCGCTCCGAAGACCATTCCCCGACGGTGCGTCTCTCGACGAGCGGCAAACGATACGGTCCGCTCGGACGGATCCCGCAGTTGGCCGACCTGCTCAATCCGTTCGCGACGGCGCCGATCCCGGTCGAAGCGAACAAGCCGGTTGACCTACAACTCGTGTTTCTGTTGCCGCGCGAGACGCGCGAAGTGCAGGTAATCGTCGGGAATGACGCGATGGAATCGCTGGTTGTGCCGGATGAGGCAATGATGCGCTTATCAAGCCTAGCGGGCATCTGGCGGCGCGCGGAAGGACAGATCGGCCGCATACGAGCCGCAACCGCGATGCAGGACGCCGCCCAAGCGCCGTCGTGCAGGCTGATGCGGGCCGTTCAGCGCCCAACCGGATCGGTGGAACTCGCGCTGGGGTGTGGCGCGATCCGAGGGACAGTGGGAGGCACAATCGTAGAGTCCGCCCTTTTCCCCGTCACGCTGAGGTTCGATGGTTCAACCTCCGCCGGCCAGCCGGTTGGCCGGGGCTGGCTCCGACCGATCAACGGCGGCGACGCGCTGCTTCTCTACTTCGCCGAAGACGGACTGACCGCCGACCAACCGGCCGGCCGGCTTGCCGGGTCCGCCGTGCTCTTCGAACGGGACGCCCCGTAGGATCGACGCCCGGTCCGCCGAGCGCTCGGCGGTCGACTGACCGGCGATGTGCCCCGCGTCGACCAGCGCACGCTCCTGCTTCGCGAGTCGCATGTCCGAATCAACCATCATTCTGACAAGCCCGGGCATGTCGACGGTCGGTTTCCAACCCAGACGCTCACGGGCCTTGGCGGCGTCGCCCAGGAGCACATTCACCTCCGTCGGACGTAGATAGCGCTCGTCGATGGCGACGTGTTCGGCGGGGTCGATGTCGAGGTAGCCAAACGTCTCCTCGAGAAAATCGCGCACGGCGTACGTCTTGCCCGTGGCGACGACGAAATCGTCCGCGACGCTATGTTGCAGCATCAGCCACATCGCCTCAACGTAATCGCCGGCGAATCCCCAATCCCGTTTCGCGTCGAGGTTGCCGAGGAATAGCTTGTCCTGCAGGCCGAGCTTGATGCGCGTGGCCGCCCGGGTGATCTTGCGCGTCACGAACGTCTCCCCGCGACGCGGCGACTCGTGGTTGAACAGGATTCCGTTGCAGGCGAAAAGGTCGTACGCCTCGCGGTAGTTCACCGTTTGCCAGTATGCCTGCACCTTGGCACAGGCGTACGGGCTGCGCGGGCAAAAAGGCGTGTGTTCGTTCTGAGGCATGGTCTGGACCTTGCCGTACATCTCGCTGCTCGAGGCTTGGTAGAAACGCACGTCGTTGCCGGAGGTGTCGCGATAGTCGCGAACGGCTTCGAGCAGGTGCAGCGTCCCGATCGCAATCACCTCGGCCGTGTACACGGGCTGCTCGAAGCTCGTGAGGACATGGGACTGGGCGGCGAGGTTGTAGACCTCGCTCGGCTGCACGAGGCTGAGGATGCGGCGAAGCGACATCGCGTCGAGCAGGTCGCCGTAATGCAGGTGGAGGCGCACGTTTTCGCCGTGGCGGTCGCGGTAGAGGTGATCGATGCGTTCCGTCGTGAAGACGCTCGCCCGGCGCATGACGCCATGCACCTCGTAGCCCTTGCCCAAGAGGAACTCCGTCAGATAGGAGCCGTCCTGCCCGGTGATTCCGGTGATTAGTGCGACTCTCGGCACGCGGCCACCTCCTTTTTTCCCGGTTCCGATCGTTCTCGCGTGGACACCTCGCGTCGCGGGGCACCGCTAGGAAGTTTGCAGTTGTCAGTCTTCAGTTCTCAGTTTTCAGTTGTCAGTAAGAGGGACGAACGCCCGCTTACTTCCTTACTGACAACTTCCTTACTGACAACTTCCTCACTGATGACTTCCTTACTGACAACCTTTGGCGTTTCGGCGATCCCTCGATCCACTATCGCCGCGCTGTGGTCTTCGCCACATCGCGACGTCGGCGGCGACCCGAACCAGTTGAACACGGGTTGATCGACGCGATTGGCCAGATCCGCCTGACGGATGCCCGCGTGGACGTACGAAGTATTGCTGACGACGTATGCATCGGGGGTGAGTCGAATCGCGGCGGCCACCGGCAAGATCGGCACACCGCGATACCGGCGCGAAGGGGCTGCGAATGTGTCGTCGGCGATGGCGACGATCTCGACGCCCGCTTGCTTCGCCGCCCGGTAGAACGCGTACACGTTCTTGCCCAGGTCGGCCAATACGACCGTTCGCACACCGTCGGCGCGCAGATCGATCATCCGACGCTCGACGAAACGCCACGTAAAGAATCGCTCGAAGATGTCGTCGTCGAGGCGATAGCGCCGATACTTGAAGCGTTGCCACCATGCCCGCCGCCCCGCGCGCACGCCGCGCGCACACGCATCCGTCTGACCGCTGCGCTCCGCCAAAATGGTGTACCGTGCGAGCCAGTCCTCCTCGTAGATGCGCCGGGGCGGCGACGGGAGATACCGCGCGAGCACCAGAAGGTTGTTGCGCACGTCGTAGTAGGTGGTCCGCTCGGAGCGTCTGGTTTGATTCGTCTTGAGATGTTCGACCTTCAGATCGCCGTAGACCTGGACCGTCCAACCGGTCATTGCCAGTCGGAAGCTCAGATCATACTCCTCGGCCTGCATGAACAAACCGGCGTCCAACCCGCCGACCGCCCTCAGCGCTTCGGTGCGCAGCCCCACGCCGCAGCCGATGAAGACACCGGGCAGCGCGCTGCACTCCTGGCCTCCGTCGGGCAAATGGGCCGTGAACCCGGCGGCGCCCAAGGATCGATGCCGCTCGAACGCTTCGATCATCCGCCCCACCGAGCCCGGGCGGGGATAGGAATCGTCATCCAGAAAAACGATGTATGCACCGCGGGCTCGCTCGCAGCCGAAGGCCTTCGCACAACTGCCCGCGTTGCGGTCGAGGCGGATCAGGACGTCCGTGTGGATGGCGGCTGCATCCGGCGTGCCGTCGACCGAGGCGTTGTCCACGACGATGACCTCGTAGTCAGTCCGGTCCAAGCCGCAATCGGCGATGTGCGCAAGGGTTTGGAGGACCACGCTGGCGCGGTTGTGCGTAGCGAGGACGAAGCTGACGATCGGGCTCTTGCTTTGGGTCATGGCGATACCGTCTGCTGAGTGTATTATCGGTCCGGACGCCGCCCAGCTTGATTAGCGGATCGCGTTGACGGTGGCCTTTCTCGCGAATATCATCGCGCCGCTTGGTTGACGGTTGCCCGATCGAGCCTCCTGGACGGCTGCGCCCGAGCATACGTTTCGGCGGCAGGCCGCAATGACCCCGGCGGGTTCGTTCGTCGACGTGTTGGGGCAGACGACCGGCCATTGACATTTGACCCACGAAGGGCGATGCCTAGGAGCGTTTCCCGCTTTTGTGTTCGGAGCCGCGGGCTTCAGCCCGCGCGGTCTCTCGCCGTTTGATGCATTCCGAATGTCATTGGATCCGGCATACGAAATCGGGGAATGCTCTGGCCGACGGGCAACCGTGCGCGAGGCACGTGTCCAAGCCGGTCGAACGCCGGAGTCGAACATGCCTGAGAGAATCGGACTCTACGGCGGAAGCTTCAACCCCATCCACAATGGGCACCTGATCGTCGCGCGGCACCTGGCCGAGGCCCTGAAACTCGACCGCGTAATTCTCCTGCCGACCGCGACACCGCCGCACAAACAGCCGGACGAGACCGCGGACGCCCGACACCTGGGGGAGATGATCCGATTGGCCGTCGAGGGAGACCCACTCTTCGAATACTGCGACTACGACCTGACTCGGCCCGGCCCGACGTACACCATCGACACCGTCGAACATTTTCGCGGGCGGATCGGCCCGGCGGGCGAGCTCTATTGGCTGATCGGCGCGGATTCCCTCGCGGAGTTGATCACGTGGAAATCCGTGGATGAGTTGGTTACGCGATGCAACGTCGCGACAGCGAGGAGGCCCGGCGCTGAAGATACGGATTGGGCATCGTTGACGGCGAAGATCGGCGCCCCCGCGGTGGACGCCATTCGAGAACACATGGTCGAAACACCCCTCATCGACATTTCGTCGACCGACATACGAAACCGGGTCCACAATGGGCAGTCAATCCGCTATCTTCTGCCCGACGCGGTGCGTGCGTACATCGAAGGCAATGGGCTGTATCGGTAAGGTGCGGTTGTTGGACCTGCAGGGTCATGCCACTTGGCGCGTGCAGCGGTCAACGCTGTTTGGACTTCGCGTGCGTGGACATGCACCCGCCGCGAGCGTCCGCGCGGGCTGACGCCCGCGGCTCGGGTTGGTTCGAGCTTGC
>JADFHG010000319.1 GCA_022567365.1 Planctomycetota bacterium
TGCTGGCAACGATGCGGAGCGCGCTCAAGACGGGGCTGTTCCCGATCGATCCGGACGCAGCCGATGAGCTGGAGAATTACCTCGTGGCCCACGGTACGAGCGGGATCGACGCTTGGCGCGAGGTGTTTCGGCCTGCTGTGGGATCTTCGACCGATCCCGGCGCGTCGGTGCGTGCGCCGTCCCACGCCGCCCGACTCGACCGCGTCGATCGGTCACGCGAGACAATCCTCCATTCGCTCGAGCGGTGGATCGAGTTTGCACAACCCACCGTCGGACACAATGGCGCCGAATGGTCAACGGCGATCATCGGCCTGCTAGAGTCGTTGGGCGTGGGCGGCCGGCTTGCGGCGTGGACCGAATCCGCCGAGGCGGACGGCGATCTCGACCAAGCCGAGGAGCACCGCCAGGTTCGGCGCGACGTAGTGTCCTTCCTGGATGACCTGGCGTATGCCTTCGCGGATCTCGAACTTGCCGTGGAGGATCTCCCCGCCGTGCTGGAGGCCGGGCTCGCGCAGCTTACCCTTGGTCTCGCCCCGCCGATGCTCGACCAGGTTCTTGTCGGGTCGATCGAACGCAGTAGGCACCCGGAAATAAAGGCCGTGGTCATACTCGGTTTCAACGACGGTGTGTTTCCGCGCCCGCATCGCGAGGAGTCGATCCTCAACGACGACGATCGCCGGGTCATGATCGAATCGGGGCTGGCGCTCCGCCCTCCGTCGCGCGAGCGCATGCTCGAAGAGACGATGCTGCTCTACATCGCGCTGACCCGCGCGAGTGAAGCGCTCGTGCTCACGTATGCGACCGCGGACAACGCCGGTAAGGCGATGCGCATTTCCCCGTTCGCGGACGCGGTTGCGGCGGCCTGCCCCGACCTCCGGGTTCGCAAGATGTACGACCCCGACCGGGCGCGCGCGACGTGGGATATCCAGACCACGTTTGATGTAGTGCGCCGCCTTGCCGGGGAGTTCCGATCGCGCGGCGCGTGCCGCGACGACGACCCCGTGGTGCGTGGCGTGTGGAACGAGCTATACGACGCGTTTCGTGTTGACATTCGCGAACACCCCGCGCTGAAAATGGCGGTCGCGGGGCTTGGTGAAACGCCCCGCGCGACGATGACGCGAGACTCGGCGCGCCGGCTCACGGAGCGACCATTCAAGGCCAGCGTCTCGCAATTGGAGACCTACGCGGCGTGTCCGTTCAAGCACTTCGCCACGTATGGGCTTCGGTTGCGCGAGCGCGAGGAAGCCTCCCTCGAAGCGGTCGACGTCGGCACGCTGCATCACGCCATTCTCGAGGACTTCGCCAATGCGCTGAGCGCCCGGTCGGTCTCGTTCGGCGAAATCGACGATGCGGACCTCATGCGTCAACTGTCGGAGAGTTGTTCGCGAGTCGCGGCGAAACAGGGAGCGGTGGCCTTTTCGACCGCGGCGCGCGACGCGTACATCTTGCGCCGATCGGCTTCGCAAATCGAGCGCGTCGTGCGGACACAAAAGACCCTCGCGCGCGGTGGCCGATCCCGACCATGGCGCGCCGAGTTGTCGTTCGGCATGGGCGCCGACGACGGACTCGACCCACTGGAAATCACATCGCCCGCCGGTAGGCGCGTGCTCCTGCGGGGCTTCATCGACCGGGTCGATCTGGCCGAGCTGGCCGATGAAACGCTCGGTATCGTCATCGACTACAAACGGACGCCGGACAAACGCCTCGACATGAGCATGGTCTATCACGGTCTGTCATTGCAACTGATCGGCTACTTGCTCGTCCTAGCAAAACACGGTCGCACGCCGGCGGGCAGATCGATCATCCCCGCGGGGGCGCTTTATGTCAGCACCAGCCAGAGGTATCAGCGCACGGACCATCCCGACCACACCAAAGAGCGAGAAAGCGCCCTGCCCGGCGCGTATCTCCCCCGCGGGCTCATTCGATCCGACAAGCTCGCGGTGCTGGAATCAGCCGATGACCTGCGCGGCTGGTCCTACCACGTGGCCGTCTTCCGAAACAAGAACGGCGGTCCTGGCCACGTCGACAAGACCGACGACGCACCCCCTGACGTGTTTGAAGACGTTTTGGCCCACACGCGTATGACACTCGGTCGTCTCGCGGATGGAATCATGGACGGTATGGTCAACGTCGAGCCGTATCGACTCGGCACGTTCTCGCCGTGCGGTTGGTGCCCCATGTCGAGTGTTTGCCGATTCGAAACGGGACTTTGTGACGTACGGTTCCTCGAGCGTCTGAAGCGATCGGAGGTCTTCAAGCGGATCGCGCAATCCCCAAGCGCGTAGTGTAGTGATTCATAATTGCCGACGATTTTGCCAACCGAACCGCGACCGTAAGGGAGCGGACCCAGAAAACCGCTCCCTTACCGAGCTGTCGAAATACTCGAATTCGACAGCAGGTGACGTTCCTTTTCGTTGCAATACGCTAGGGTATCGTGACCGAAAGTACCCTCAAAGTGTCTGTCGGAATAGTCAGAACGGAGTATTCCGAGAGCCTGGTAAGGGCGCGGACCAGGGAATCCGCTCCCTCACGGTCGCGGTTCGGATAAGATGCGAACGGGGTGACAGAATACACCGATGCGGTGACGCGTTGCGGTATCGGTGCATCGGTGTCGGGTGTGACGTTGGAAGCCAAGACAGAACTATGGGATTCATTCTCAACCGCGCATACGCCATTCGCGACTATTCGGCCGAGCTGATGCGCTATGGGGTGCGTGAAGTCGTCGGCGACATGGACCATGAGGTCGTGTTCGTACTCGATGGGATCGGCGGCACGCAAATCGCACCGCTGATGATGCGCCGCGCGCTACGCCAAACGAATGCGCCGATCGGATCCATCCTGTTCGATTGGCATTGCAAACCACGCCTCGATATATTCGGCGATTTGATGTGGCTCAGGCGCAACCGGTTGATGGGCGCCAAACTGGCCCGAAAGCTCCTGGCGTTCCGCCGAGCGCACCCCGCCACGCGGATCCATCTGTCGGCGTTCAGCGGCGGCGCGGGGATCGCCGTCTTCGCCTGTGAGCACCTCGCGGACAAGGGTGTCGTCGATACGTTGCTTTTGGGCTGCCCCGCGCTCTCGCCGTCGTACAACTTGGCGCCTGCGCTGCGGGCGGTGCGCCGCTGCTACTCATTGAACAGCCACCGTGATCGATTCCTGCTCGGGATCGGCACCACGATCTTCGGCACGACGGACCGGCGTTTCGGCAGTGCAGCCGGTCGCCTGGGTTTTTCTGTTCCACCGGGTGCGGGTCCGGCCGATCTGCGAATGTACGAACGGCTCGGGCAGATTCAGTGGATTTCGTCGCTCCGTGCCGATAAACATTACGGCGGGCACACGGGGTGGGTGTCGACGGCGTTCCTCCGCCGGCACCTCGTTCCGATCCTGCACGGCGAACCTTTGCTGCCCGTTCATCGGGGAGCGATCGCGCGCGACGAGCCGGGCGAAAACCGGCACGGTGGCGGGCCATCGAGGTGACGAAACCCGCGATTCGTGGACAACGCCGCCGCCGGGTGGGAACGCCGCGGGGTGCCCTTGGGGGCTGCCTTGTCTGCGTGCAACCATACATGCATGTAGACGGCTGGCCGCTCGGCGGGAGCCGAACGCTCCCGGTCGCATCGACCGCCTGATCCGTCATGCCGGTGAACGGATGCCGCCGGCGATGGTATTGCCAATAATGCGACTCGAGGGCATAATGACGGCTTGGGAACGGATCGAGACGGGAACGGTGTGATTGGCGCCGAGGCAGGGTCGTCTCGACATCAACGATTACGAAGAACTGTGACAGGATTGACAGCGATGAACATTTCACGAAACAACGATCGACCGGGACTCTTGGTGTGTTTCTTGGCAGTGGGTGGGCTTCTCGCGTTGCCTGCTCCCGACCTTCGGGCGCAGGGTGAGGAGGATATCGCAATTGGGGGTTATTGCCCGGTCGCCTACCACACGCAGGAAAAGGCCGTCAAGGGCGATGATCGGTTCAAGTCAATGTTTCAAGGCTACGTCTTCCTCTTGAGCAGCGCGGAAGCCAAGAAGCAGTTCGACGAAGATCCTGAACGCTACGCGCCGCAATTCGGCGGTTGGTGCACCACGGCGCTTTCGGGCTACGGCAACAAGATCAAGAGCGATCCGACGGTCTTCTCGTTGCGCGACGGGAAGCTCTACCTGTTCTCCCTGGTTCGCGCCCGCAACCACTACGACAAGAACGTGGCATCGGTCCTCGCAAAGGCCGCGGCGCGGTGGGACCAGGCCGAACTCGAAGGGTGGTGCCCGGCTTCGTATTTGCTCTCGGGAAAGGCGGTCAAGGGGGATTCCAAGTACACAACGGTGTACCGCGGCAACCTCTACCGCTGCGCGAGCGCCGACGCCAAGAAGGCGTTTGAGCAGAACGCGTCGAGGTTCTTTCCGCAATTCGACGGTCATGGGGCGTACTACGCGGCGCAAGACCGGAAGGCGCCCGCCGATCCGGCGATTTTTGCCAACATCGACGGCAAGATCTACCTGTTCTTCGACGCCAAGGGCAAGGAAAAGTTTGTCGCCGACTCGAAGAACATGATCAAGGCGGCCAACGCCAACTGGCCGAAGCTCCGCATCTTGGACGACTGATCCACGCACCGCGGTCCAGCGAACAACCTCGCGCGTTCGCGCGCCGGCGGATGCGGCCGTTGCCATCGTGTCGTGTATACTCGTTGGCGTGCAAGGTCCACCTATCGGAGCGACGAATCATGCCTGAGGTTCAGCCGTCATCGCCGTCGGAATCGCCATCAACAGAGGAGCTTCGCAAGGCGCTCAAGGCGTTCAAGAAACGCCTCAAGCTTGCCCGCCTCGACGACGAATCGAGCCTAGGACACGGGCCGATGTCGGGTGGCAAGGCTTCGGGCATCGTGGCGGTCATGCCGCCGAATCAGTATCCCAAAGCCGTCTGGGACAAGCTGGTCGAACAGGGCAGACTCAAGTACGCGAGTCGA
>JADFHG010000320.1 GCA_022567365.1 Planctomycetota bacterium
CAACTGGGGGGAGTGGACTTCGGCGTCCACCGCAATACTTTAGATGTCTCAACGGCGGATGGTTTGTCGGCGCTTCAGCAGGCTGACATGCTGCATAAAACACTCTCGGGCAGTTTCGTGCACACTATCCTTGAATGGAGCGCTTTCTGCACCGCCATTTTCACGGCTATCCTGGCTTTTGTCCACTTCCGGATCAAACGCGATGTGGCAACGCCGATCATCGGAGTGGCACTTTTCTGCGCCGGTTGCATGGACGCGTTTCATACGCTGGCCGCCGACCGTCTCATCCATGCCTCGGCTGACAATACGGATTTGATTCCATTCACTTGGGCGATTTGCCGACTGTTAAACGCGCTGATCATGACTGTCGGCGTCGGAATGTTTCTGTTCCGCGGAATCAACGTGCAGAAGGAAGGGCTACGTTTTATCGTTCTGACCAGCGGAGTTTTCGGCATCACAGCTTACGTTGTCATTCGCACCTGCGCTACGAGCAGTCAATTGCCTCAGACGATGTTCCCGGAGTCTCTAGTCACTCGTCCGTTCGACGTCATCCCCTTGGTCATCTTCTTGATTTTGGGGCTGGTGTTGTATCCGCTGTTTTGCAAGAAACACACCAACGTTTTCTCTCAAGCATTGCTCATCAGCGCCATTCCCAACATTATGACCCAAGTTCACATGGCGTTCGGCTCGACCGCCCTGTTCGACAATCATTTCAACATCGCCCACTTTCTCAAGATCATCTCGTATTTGGTGCCGTGTGCCGGCCTTCTGCTCAATTACACCCGAACTCACAAAGAGTTGGAAACGGAAATTAGGGATCGAAAGCAAACGAGTCGAGAGTTGCGAGCGACCATGCGCCGCTTGGAAGAACAGACGCGCGACCTTCGATATGCTCAATTTGCCGCCGAGCAAGCAAGCAAAGCCAAGAGTGAGTTCCTGGCCAATATGTCGCACGAGCTGCGAACGCCGATGAACTCAATCATTGGGTTCACAGAGCGGCTTTTGGAAAAGATTGGGCCGACGCTTCCAGAACAGCACCTCGACAGTTTGCAGACCGTCGATCGTAACTCCAAGCATTTGCTGGGGCTGATCAATGACGTCCTAGACATTTCCAAAATCGAAGCCGGTGCGATGACCCTGAAACTCACGAGTTTTGACTTGGTCGGCATCGTCTCGGAAGTCGTACAGCGTTCACGCTCGCTGGTCGATAATAAGCCCCTCGATATTTATGTCCGTCTTCCTGATGTTCCCCTGCCGATTGTTGCCGACCAACTGCGTGTGCAGCAGATCATGACAAACCTCTTGTCCAATTCGATCAAGTATACGAAACAGGGGACTGTGATTGTCTCAGCGGGGGCAACCATCGACGAGCAACTCGGTGAATGCATTCGTATCACGGTCAAAGATACGGGAATCGGGATCAAGCCGGGTGATCTGAATTCCTTGTTCGACAAGTTTTCGCAAGTCGAGGAGAGTGGTGGACGACCCGGCGGCGGGACCGGGCTTGGCTTGGCGATCACTGACCAATTAGTCAAACTGCATGGGGGGCGCATTGAAGTCGACAGCACGTACGGTCAAGGCAGCACGTTTACCGTTTTACTCCCGTTGAAGGTACCCGAGGAGTTGACTGCCAGAAGCGAATCGGTCGAAGCCGCCGTCCATAACCGTGGCCCGCGTAAGTGCCCGCTGATTTTGTGCGTCGACGACGATCCCGAGAACTGACCGATCTGGTTCGCCCTCGGATTCTGCCAGGAGAAGCTCGGCAAGGCGGACGAAGCGATCAAGTCGTATGAGGCCACGCTCGACGCTTCGCCGCAGCTCGAGAACGCTCACGAACGGCTCGCCGCCATCTATCTGAAGCGTGGCAATACCGATATGGCGATCACCCACTACGAGCATCTGTGCTGGTGTGCGCCTGATGACGTCGCATCCTCCCTCGTTCTCGCCGACCTTCTTGCCCGGGTCGAACGATTCGACGACGCCATTCAGCGTTATCAGTTTGCCCTGACGATCGACCCGGACAACTGGGAGGTACAGGACGATCTCGCCACCGTATACGTGCGGGCCGGCCGCCACGAGGACGCGATCGACGTGCTCAACGGGCTTATCGAGGAGAAGCCCGACTGTGCCGACAACTACGTTCGGTTGGGCGACGTGCAGGCACGGACCGGCCGGGCGCGAGCGGCGCGCGACGCCTACGCGACGGCCGTCGATCTCAATCCCGACTATCTGGAAGCCGCGGTCAAACTCGGTACAACGATGCTGCGCGACGGCGATTACACGGAGGCGGCCCTCCTCTTCAGCAGGGGCGTCGAGATCAACGATCGCATGCTCGCCGCGTACGTCGGGATGGGCGTCGCCCAGCTCGCGGCGGGGAAGCGCGAGGACGCGATGGCGAGTTTTGAAATGGCGGCCGACGTCGAGCCGAACAGTTCGTTGCTGTTCAGCGAGGTCGCGCGACTCCAACTCAAGGTCGTCGCCGGCGAGCAGGTCGCGCGATACCTGTCGCCGCAATCGGTGGCCGCCCATCCGCAGGGACCGCCCGCGCCGACGGTCGACAACATGATCGAGCGGCAGGTCGGAGCGCTTCGCGCCGCGTTAGGCGAACACCCGAACCGTCCCGACCTCTATTACCGACTCGGGGTCCTGTTGCGGCACATGGGCGATCACACCGACGCAATCGATGCGTTTCGCGAAGCCGTGGCCATCAATCCGAACTACGCGAAGGCGGTAATGAAGCTCGGTCTCACGCTGCGAGACGTCGGTCAAACGGAGGCGGCGATCGATTGTCTCAAACGCGCCCTCCAGATAAGCCCCGAGTCGCTCAGCATCCACTACGAACTCGGTCTGCTCTTCGCGGATGGGGAGAAGTTCCGGATCGCGCTGGATTATTTCGAGAAGGCCGCGAAGACCGATTCGCGCAAGCTCGACGTGCATGCCCATATCGCACTGTCTTTGCAGAACATGGGTCTACTCGATCGCGCACGGGCGGCGTGGCAAACCCTCTACGACGTCGCCCGGCAGACCGCCGAGGGCCGATCCCTGATCGATCTGGCCTCCTAGTGCCGCGCCACGCATAAACTTGCGGGTTGGGCGGCAGCCCAAATCCGAACCGCGACCGTGAGGGAGCGGACTTTGCTATGCCTATCGCTCAACACCAACCCGTAAATCCAGGTGTGACGCTGCACTAGCACATCCTTACGTGTAACCTTGCGGGTCTAGAGCATTTCTCGATTTCGTTTGCCGGATCCGCCGACATTCGCAACGCATGAAACGGCGAGAGACCGCGCGGGCTTCAAGTCCGCGGTTCGCCAGACAGAAACGGAAAATGCCCTAGGGCGCAGCGCAATCCTCGCGATCCCTCCCTGCGCCGCAATCCGGGCATTCGCCGCCTTGGCGACACGACGCCGATGGGGTACCCTAGACGCTCCTTGAGACGGGCCGCCATTTACGGGGCGGCTCGTGATTTCGCATACGTCGGTGTGGCGGGGACCGGTTGTCGCACGTACCAGACGTAGCGACCGGGCATCGACGCACATATGGAGCGTAACCATGTTTGTCCAGCAATTCGTACGAGGACTACGATCGGTCGTTATCACCTTCCTGCTTGGCGGATCGGCACTCGCGGTCGCCCAGGAGGCGTCCGAGGGCAACGGAGCCAGCGTGGTGGGGCGGGCGGACTGGTTTGCGCGCACGCGTGACCGGATCGCGGACGAACTCAACCTCGACGCGGCGCAGCGGGCGCAGTTCGAGCAGATCGCCATCGATCAACGGGATCTGATTCGCCGGCATCGGGAAGCGCGGCGCCGCATTCGCGAAGCCGAGCAAAGCGGCGACGAGGCGCTGGCCGCGCAGCTCCGTGCCGAATCGACCGAACGACCGGTCGGCGGGTGGCGCCCGATGGAGACGATTCTCGAGAAGCTCGAGACCCATCTTCGCCCGAACCAGCTTTCCGCCCTCGACGCGCTGCGCAGTCAGTCGGGGCGGAGCGACCCGCGCATGGCGAGTCTGGCCGACGACCTCGAACTCGACAGCTTTCAGCGCGAACAACTGAGCGAACTCGCCGACGGGCTCGTCGCGCGTTTTCAATCGGACCGCGAGCTGTGGGAAGATCTGGCGCCCTTGCGCGCGCAACTGGAAGAGGCCCGCGCGGTGGGCGACGAAGCGCTCACCGAAGAGCTGGAGGCGCAGATCGCCGAGATCGGTCCACAACCAGAATCCGTATTGAGCGGGTTCTTCGACGACATGTACGAGTTCCTCGATGAAGACCAGATGGACAAGCTTGATGACTATCGCAACGAACGGCGCACCGCGCAAGGGCGCGGTCCGGTCGAGCGTTCTTCCAGCTACGCCGTGCAGCCGGGGATGACCCCGCAGGCCGATCCGGTCGTGCCGGTGCTCGACCGCGTCGAGGAAGCGGTCGACTTCGGCGGCATGCTCGAACTCGACGACGAGCAGCGCGGCGCGCTACAGGTCGCGATCGAAAAAGCCCGCGAGGAGGGCGAAGCCGGCGAGAGCGAACTCAGTGACGCCGAGTTGATCGACCGCGTGTTCGCCGACGTCAAGGCGGATCTGAGCGTGGATCAGATCAAGTCGTACGGATCGTTTCGTGAGGCCGTTATTCGCGGCGAGACGGGCGACGCACAGCTCAGCGACATCCGCCTCGTGTTCCGCGCCGTCCGCAAGGTCAAGCTGGATCGCGCGCAGCGGGTCAAACTCCGCGAGATTCACAAGGACGGGGCAAAGGAGTTCAAGAAGATCCGCCGCGACAAAGTCGCCACGGCCAAGCTCGCCGAAGAGGTCAAGGGCAAGGTCATCGAGATGCTAAACACCGAGCAGACGAAGAAGTTCGAGCGCGAACTCGAACGACTGAGCAAACGGGCCGCGAAGAAGGAGCGGGGGTAGGGTTACAAGGCCCGCTTTCGCGCGTCGCAAGCCCGAAACCACCCGAGCCGCG
>JADFHG010000321.1 GCA_022567365.1 Planctomycetota bacterium
CCCACACGACGAACGTCAGCATCATGAAATTGATCACCCGGCGGCGGACGACGCACGTGGCGATCGGCGTCGCTCATCGCCAACCCACGCATGACAGGCGGCGCGTTTGGCGGATCACTGCGTGTCGCTGCGGGCTCGACCGAAGCGATGCGAGCTGCCTCACCCAAAAGTAGCGTCGTCGGGCTTGCGCAGGCCCAGGGGCGGGCCGAGAATCTCGTTCATGAGGATCGCGCGCCGCAGGTCGGCAATGGATGGGTGGCGGATTCGATCAATGTCGTCGCGGATCTCCGACTCGCGAATGTCACCCTCGATGATAGCGCCATCGTCGGTGCGCGTTTTCTTTGCCTGGAGCGCGGCGGACTTCTTTGCTGCGCTGGGAAGTGCCTCTCGCTGGATGCGCGTGTGTTCCGGCGACGAGGCGACCTCTGTTTGCCGGGGTTGCTTGCGCCCAGACGACTTGGGCGGTGTTCGCGGCGTGCTCGGACTGCGCAACTGTGCGGACTCGCGGGTCACCCCCTGTTGTCGGGGTGGCGGCGCGACGCGGCCGGTTCGTCGATCGGGACGCGGCGGCTCAGTTGGGACGAGACCCCGGACACGCGCCGTTTGCGGCGCCGGTCTTGCGGTCGGCGTAGGCGGCGGGATTGTTTGCGGCGCACCGGCGGAGTGCGACATTGCCGGTCTTGCGCTCGCCGCGGTGCCGCGCTCTCGCGGATGAAGCGGCATGGCGACCGGGTGCGCGGGTCTTCGGGCAATGGACGCCCCCGTTTGCTGTTGCTCGGCGAGCCTTTGAGCGGCGTCGCGCTTGCGTTGGCGCTCGCGAAGCCATTGCCCGCCGGCGCTGAACGCGGAGATCGCCAGCACGACCGCGACCCATGCCAAATCGCCCCAGCCTCCGACGTCATCCATTGGTGAGCCTCACGATTCCAACAATATGGCGCGGAACCTGTAGATACCGCGCCGCCGTGTCTCGCAAACAGTCAACGGCGCCTTTGCTACCGACACGACCTCTTACTGCAGAGTCCCGTGTCGCGCCAGTTCCGCGACAATCGGATGAACGTATGCGCATCCAGTGCGGACGCTCGCATTCGATCGAGCACCGCTACAATCGTGACATCGCGCGGGCTGAAGCCCGCGGCTCAGTTTTGGCACGGAATCGCGCGCGGTCATCCAGCGAGTTTTCCGTCTAGCTCTTCTTCTCGTCGCCCTGTTCGCCGTCTCCGATCGACGACCGCATGCTTGTATCGGCCTGGATGTTTTGCATACGGTAATAGTCCATGATGCCGAGATGGCCGCTACGGAACGCATCGGCCATCGCTTTGGGCACTTCCGCCTCCGCGAGGACGACGAGCGCCCGGTTCTCTTCGACCTTGGCGCGGTTTTCCGCGGCGACGGCGATCGCCATGGCCCTGCGTTTTTCGGCTTCGGCCTGGAACCGTCGTTTGTCGGCTTCGGCCTGGTCGGCCTGCAATTTGGCCCCGATGTTTTCCCCGACGTCGACGTCGGCGATGTCGATCGAGAGGATCTCGAACGACGTGCCCGAGTCGAGCCCTTTGGCGAGCACGGCCTTGCTGATCTTATCGGGGTTCTCGAGCACCTCTTTGTAGGAGGTGGCCGATCCGATCGCGCTGACGATGCCCTCGCCGACACGTGCGATGACGGTCTCCTCGGTGGCCCCTCCGATGAGCTGGGCGATGTTCGTACGGACCGTCACGCGGGCCTTGGCCCGCAGCTGGATGCCGTCACGCGAAACGGCGTCGATCGTGGTCTTGCTGCTCGTGGGTTGGGGGACGTCGATGACCTTCGGGTCCACGCTGGTATTGACCGCGTCGATGATATCCCGGCCGGCGAGGTCGATGGCGCAGGCCTTCTTCCAGTCGAGGTCGAGCTGGGCGCGGTTGGCGGCGATCATCGCGCGACCGACGTTGGCGACCTTGCCGCCGGCGAGGTAGTGGCTTTCGAGGTCGTCCGTGCTGACTTCGTGAATGCCGGCTTTGACCAGGCTGATCTTCGTGTTTACGACGACCCTCATCGGCACTTTGCGAATCTTCATTCCGATGAGGCTGCCGATCGAGATGTCCGCCCGGCTGAAGAACGCCTGGATCCAGACGCTGACGAATTGCCAGAGGACGACGATCACGATCAGTGCGGCGATCCCGAGCACGACGACGATCGCGACGGTGATGTTGGATACCGCGAGGGGGAAGTTACTCATCTCATTCGGCCTTTCAATCTTCAACCGGCGGCGGGGCCGAAAGGTCAATCGGACCTGCCGCACGAAACGGTCATTATGCCAAGCGCCTGCCAAGAAAGGCACGGCGCAGGTACTCAACTCTTGTCATCACTGGACCGGACGCCCAATTTGCGCGGTCGCAAGCCCATCCGTCGGCAAGAACACCGCACGCCCTGGTCGAGACGCACGAAAAACTCAGACGTTCGTCTTCTCGGCGACGAGCAACTGAGCGCCCCTGATACCCACCGCCTCGACCGCCGTTCCTGAGTCCAGCATACCCACTTCGACGACGCATGGCACGCGCCGACCATTGAATTCGCAAATGCCAACGGGCCGCAACGGCGAGACGGACTTGCCGACGGTGCCGATCAGCGGCTTGAACTCCTCGATGGGCACACTGGTGTCGGCGGCGGTAAGCACCGGATTGGGCGGCGCGAGCCGCTTGCCAAACGGTGTCCGGTACCAATTCTTGACGGCGACCACGCCGAGGGTCGGCACGGCCACCGCGGAAAGGGCAATCGCGATCACGCCCGCGGTCTCGCCATATGCAAAAGTCTTGTAGATGGCCGCGGCGAGGAACCCGAGCCCGCCGACGGTGAGAATGCCGTGTGACGGGAGGAAAATCTCCGAGACGAGCAGCAGCGCCCCGACTCCGAAGAGAACAACGATAATCCCAAAATCACCCATACTTGGCTATCCAAGGGCCGAGACACGCGAACCAGGATACGGTCGGCCGTATTTTCCACAACCGACGCACGCGCGCAATCGACTCGCGCGACCGGTCATTTCGCCGGTCGAACGACCACACGGTTTCCGCGGCGTTCAATCACTTCGAGTCTGGCATTGGGGTCGAGATAGTCGCCTTGCGTCACGACGTCAACCACCACCGATCCGAAACGGGCCTTGCCCGCCGGGCGAAGCGTGCTGATCGCCACACCCATGTCGCCGACGCGGGCGGTGCCCTGATACGGATCCTCGAGTTGGACCTCCGAGGGCATCGGATTGGCGGGCGCAAACATGGCGAACGCGGCGCTGCGCGGCAAAAACCTGCCGAGCAGGAACATCCCGGCGACCGACGTCACCAGCGATGTGGAAATCGCGACGATCCCCTGTTTCAAAAGGTCGAGGCTGGACTCGGCGCTGGGGATGAAAATCGGAAACCAGCGGCTCGGGTCGTCGGGTACAAACGTCGACAGCAGCCCGATCATCACAAACATCAGCCCGGCGATCCCCGCTACGCCGACGCCGGGAATCACGAAGATCTCCAATGCGATCAGGAGGAAGCCGATGATAATCAAAGCAATCTCCCAAACGCTGGCGAGCCCCGTCAAATATGGCGCGCCGATCACCACCATCAGGCAGATCAGGGCGACGAGCCCCGCGAGGCCCACACCCGGCGTGTGAAACTCGACGTACGCACCGAGGATCATGAGGAGCATCAGGAAACCGCGCACATAGGCCGAAGTCAGCCAAAACGCGATCGCCTCCGACCAGGTGTCGCCGATGTAGATGACCTCGGTCAGACCGTAGCGCTCGCGCAGATCGCCCTCGTCGACGACGATGCCCTTGGCGAACCCGAAGGCAACCGCTTTGCCACCCGACATCTGCAAGAGCAGGTCGGAGCGCACGACCGGCTGTGCGGCTTTGATGTCGCGGTCGAGCACGGGGTCGAAGTATGACTCGACGAGTTTCCATTCGGATGCCTTCTCCGAATCCTCGTCGTCCAAGACCTCGAACAAACTCGATCCCCCCCCCATGCGTTTCTGCTTTTCCGCGCGGAAGACGAACTCCCGCTCGCCCGTCTCGACGTTCTCGAGCCACCAGACCTCACGCTCTGGAATGATAAACGCCTCGCAAAGCACTTCGCTATAGCCGTTGAGCGCCGCCGACGTGAGAAACTCGTCGATGACCGGGGTGTTGACCTTGGGTTTGAGTGCCTCGGGAATGGCTTCGACTCCGCCCGGTCCGCCGAAGATGACCTGGGCGTCGCCGATTCGCGACGAGCGGGCCATGACGATCTCGTCGCAGGCAATCGCAATCGCTGATCCGCCTGAATAGGCGTCGGGATTCACCCAGGCGACCGTCTTGATGTCGACGAGATTCCGAATGAGGTCGTTGATCTCGATCGTTGTCGACACGAGCCCACCGGGCGTGTCCATGTCGAAGATGATCACGCTGGCGCCCGCCTCGCGGGCCTCGGCGATCCGACGCTCGAGGCTGCCCTTCGTGATGTCACGGATGTCGTTGTGGATGGAAAGCACCGCGCCGATCTTTGCCGCCGCGGGCGTCGACTCGACAGTGGACTGATTCAGCGCGACCTTGTCCGCTGGTGTATCGCCGATGTAGATGACCTCGGTCAGGCCGTAGCGCTCGCGCAGGTCGCCCTCGTCAACGACGATGCCTTTGGCGAATCCGAAGGAGACCGCCATCCCACCCGACATTTGCAGCAACTGATCGGAACGTACAACGGGCTGCGTGAGCTTGATCTCGCGATCAAGGACGGGGTCGAAGCGCCTCTCGACGAGTTTCCATTCGGGTGCTTTCTTTTCGTCGTTGCCATCCGCCACTTCGAAGAGACTCGATCCTCCTCCGACGCGTTCTTCCTTTTCGTCGCGTAAGACGAATTCACGCTCGCCCGTCTCGATGTTCTCCAGCCACCAGACTTCACGCTCCGGAATGACAAACGCTTCGCAAAGCACTTCGCTATAGGCGTTGAGCCCCGCAGA
>JADFHG010000322.1 GCA_022567365.1 Planctomycetota bacterium
GATGACCAAACCGTTGCGCTCTGCCTCTTCGATGGCGGCAAGAGCCCCCGGCGTGCGGAGCTCCGAATGCAGGTTGCGTTGATAAACGGAATGGTAGGCGTCGTAGAGGTCGTTACCGAAGTAGACGCCGACAATGATCGTTGTCGGGGCAAAGGCCAGGGCATGGTCCAGGACATCGAGGTATTGGATTGGTCCCCACCCGCCGAGGCTCATGTTGTAGACAAAGGCCCCGACTTGGGCATGCAGTGCAGCCGGCCATGCGCACTCCGGCTTACCGACCGCGCCGTAAGTCTGCGAGTCGCCGATCGCGACAATCTCCGCCGACGCGGGCACGCAACGGTTCGGATAGCCGCGCGAGTCGTGCGTTGGGTAGGCAGGGTTGCCCCGAAACCCGAGGAGGTCGTCGGTCACTGCGATAGGTATGCCCAAACTCGTCAGCGCCGCACGCTGGTTCGGTGGTGCCAGAGCGATCCGCGCCACCGGCGAGATCAGCGCCGTCACCTGGAGGATCAGCTCGCAGGCGACTGCCGTCATGCCGAGCGCGATGCCGCGATAAAGCCACCGGCGAGGCACGGGCAGTGTGGCCGGTCTACGCCGACGAACCTCCACGGTAGCTTGTTTGGTTGGCTCGACGCTCATGGTCCACCGTGTCTATCGGCCTGGGCAATGCCTTTCTTAATACCTCCCCCCGCCGCTTCGGTCGAAATGGTGAACCCGGTGACGCCGGCTCGCTTGTGTTCGTCGATCAGGAGTTTCGGTGGGACCGCCTGAAACGGTGCTTGGACGCCGGGCTTCACCCGCGCCGGATACAACCCCGCCTGAAGGGCGGCCACGATCGCGATCGAAAAGCCGGTTGTCCGCTCCATGGCCGTGAATCGGTCCGTAGCGCGGTCGAGAAGGTCGATCCGACCGTGCATGCGTTGCCCGTCCTTTTCGCCGCGTACGTCAACGCGCAGCATGACCAGATCATTGCGATCAGCCGGTAGGGCACGTTCGAACGCCCCGACTGCGATCTCGCGCATGGACGCCCCGAGCAGGGTTCCGTCCGCCTTTGTTGCGGCCGTCCGCTCATCGAAGAAGCCCAGTTCGCGCATGCAGGCGATCATGTCACGGTGGCCGGGGTAGCGGATCGTCTTGTATTCGTAATCGACACCGAGGGGGGCATAATGCGCCGCCGCGATCGAAGTGCCACCGCTTGTCGCGAAGGCCTCGAACGTACCGGAGATCGGCAGATCGTCGATCGTCTCGATCTCGCTCAGGCCCTCGATGGTGATGAGGCGCCCGCCGCGCGACACCTCGCATTCGTCGAAGTACTCGTTGAACAGTCCCCACGGGCTGAACACGAGTGCATAGTTGAGCATGTTGGACGGGCGTTGCGGCAGGCCACCGCAACGGATGGAGACGGAACGGTAGGTCCATTCGTCCTTCCAATACTCCGGCAGGATGTTCCCGGTCCCCGGGTCGAGCCCGCAATCCGGTATGACGGAGACGTTCGCCGTCTTGGCGTCGTCGTCGTACCTGAGCTGTTTCTGCACGGTAGCCTTGTTGCCGCCGAGGTCGCAGAAATGAGTTCGGTGTGCGATGGCGAGCTCGGTCAGTGCCGCGTTCATGAAATAGGGCATGCAGGAGACGATGCAGTCCGCACGGGGGAACAACGCCGTCAAACGGGGGTCCGATAGCCGCCCGTCGATCAGGTGGCGCTCGATGCGTTCG
This sequence comes from Planctomycetota bacterium, assembly GCA_022567365.1. Classification (GTDB taxonomy): domain Bacteria; phylum Planctomycetota; class Phycisphaerae; order UBA1845; family UBA1845; genus JADFHG01. The sequence goes on from JADFHG010000322.1 coordinate 1,714, forward strand.
GGGTGCTGCTGACACGCCGTGGCCTTCATGAGCTGATCCGCGTCTCGATCAACGAAGAGCACGCGCGTGCCGTCAAACTGCTCCAGCAGGAACGCGGCGCAGGCCGTCGCCTGCCTCCCAGCACCGGCGATGAGAAACGTCTTCATGGCGCTATGGTAGCGTGGCGCCGCCGGCGAACAATACACCCATTTGGCAAGCGAGAATTGAACGGGCATGGACGATTTTTCGTCAACGAACTCACCCGGCAATGGGGCACCGTTGCTTGTGTGATGGACGGGTCCGGTCGCGCGCGGTCGGGCGAAGGATTTGCGGTGGTGCGCGCTCGCGCAAGCGACTGGGCACCACATTGCGGCCGCTGCGCGCTCGGCGACGAATATCGGCAGCAATCAGGCTGTGGCACCCTAGAGTTCAACCCCACACCGGAGCAATGCGGCGCCGGCGAACCAGTGAGGATCCGCGCCACCGTCATTGCGACGAACGGTGGGTCTCGCCCGTGTCGGTCACGGGATCGTAGACCGTTGGTAGTTTGACCGAAAAGGTCGTACCGGAACCGATGGTGCTCTGGACCGAGATTTCTCCGTGGAGTTCTTCCACGATCTTCTTGGCGGCGGCGAGCCCGAGCCCGGTGCCGGCGTTGCCTTTCGACGAATGAAACGCCTCGAAAATCCGGTCGATGGCAGCGTCTTCGATTCCTGGGCCGTTGTCGCTGATGGACAGCAGAACCAGCGATCGAACGGCGTCAAAGGTCGTGCGTATGTTGACCCTGCCGGTGTCAGCGGGTGTCGCGTCGATGGCATTCAGGACGATGTTGTGAGCCACCTGATGGATCCCGTGTGGGTCGAGGGGGATGTCCGGAAGTTCTTCGAGCTCCGTGAGGACCATGACGCCTTTCTCGTCCGCACGGGTCTGCACGAGCGCCACGACTTCCTCGATGATGGGGTTGAGCGCGGTCGACTCGATTCGGGGGCGTCTATCTTTGGCGAAGGTCAGCATGTTCGCAGCGAGGTAGAGCGTGCGGTCGAGGTTTCGCCTGACGATGGACCACCCCGACGACACGGTCTCGATCGCCGCGCGTTTGATCCCGAGCTCGACCGTCTCGGCACCTCCCTGAAGACCCTGCAGGATGTTGCGGATGTGGTGGGAAAGGTAGGCGACGGTCTCGCCCGCCGCCGCGAGGCGCTCATGGCGGACGCGGGATTCGAGCAGGCGCGCGTTCTCGATCGCCATCCCCGTAAGCCGTCCGATCACCACGGCAAGGCGAAGCTGCTCCTGCGTATAAGTATGATGAGACATCGTGCAATCGAGCTGAATCACGCCGTGTACCACGTCCCGCGCGATCACCGGCACACACATGACGCTACGCAAACCGAGATGATGTATGCTGTCCTGTTTGCTCTCGCGGCTGAAACGATCGTCGGTCATCGCGTTTGCGCAGAGCACGCCGCTCCTTGTTTCCAGTACGTGGTTGATAATGGTTCGCGACGTCAGAATCTTCGGGCGCGGACCACGGACCTTGTGCCTGAGGCGGACGGCCACGGGGGTCAAATCGGTCGCGTCCCCCTTGCGCATGAGCATGACCAGTCGATCGACGATCAGGTGGTCGAAGATAAGGTCGCAAACTCGAACGAGGAAGGCGTCGACCGGTTCGATCGTGCCCATCATCTCGGCTATGCGGTACACGACGTTCCACGCGGCGACCGCGTCCGCCGTTTCCGGGGGCTGAAGGATGACACTGTCTTCGGACGCGTCGACGGCGGAGAGAATCGAGGACTCCCCTTCTTCCCCCGCGGCGCCGAGTTCGACCATATCGCCCAAAGCGTCGGTGGTGCTGAAACCGTCGTCGGATTCGTCGCCCCCGAACACCATCAGCGACGAGCCGACCTTGATCTGGTCGCCGTGTTTGAGCTGCGTGGGTGAGACGATGCGCCTTCCGTTGAGGTAGGTGCCGTTGGAGCTGTTCAGGTCGGTGAGGATCCAGTGCCCGTTTTCCGGTCGGATTTCGGCGTGACGGCGTGAGGCACTGTTATCGGTCAGTTGGATCTGGTCGGTGGTGCGCCCGATGACGGCCGGCTCTTGTCCGGTGCCATAGACTCGGCCCTTGTCGGGACCCTGCAAAACGTGAAGCGTCGGCACGAATCCGTTCCTAATCGCCGTATTGCCGCGTCCGCACGGTTTACGCGCATCGAGCGCGGCACCCCCGACGGATGGCCAACAATCGACTTATTTAGTACACTATGGAACTACCCCTCGTCTAAATGCACCACTGATGATACGTGTCCCGCCGGTCCGTGTCAACGACGCTCCAACACCCGCCAAACGTCCGTGTCCGGCGCGCGCTTCGGGTCGCGACGATTCTCGGGGTGGATGGTGGGGGTCGCCGACTTCAAGCTGCAGCGCGTGTCCGCCGAAATGATGATGTGCGGCAGTGACGACGGGGTGCGCGTCTCGAAACGGCGCAGACTACCCACGATTCTCGGACCCGGCCCACATGGCGGAGTTGTAATTGTAACGTGTCCAAATCGTCACGATCTCTGAGTTATCGCGACCTGGTTCGCAAGACGCGCCCCCAGGGTCCGCCGCCCAAACGCGCCGAGGGGGAGCTCGACGCCCTGCTCGATCGCCAAGCGAGCCTGGAGCGCGACCGCGCCAACGCGGCCGACTGCGCGAAGCCCGATCCCGTCGACGCGCTCCGCGTGCATATGGTCGAGGAGCTGATCCCGGTCTTCTCGGAGCTGGTGGAGAAGTACACGAAGTCGGGCGTCTCGATGCGGATCGACGCGTCCAAGTTGCTCGACGGTGGTCGGGAGATCATCATAGACTTCGCCTACGGGGAGAGCCGATCAAGACTCACCGGCACGGTGACCAGCGAGGCAATTGCATTCCAGGAGACGCGCCAGTACGCAAAACTGGGCGGTCAGGTCTCGAGCGGCCCGATGCTTCGGCTTAGTCAACTCACGGCTCAGAAGTTTCGTGAGTTCATCTGCGCCCGGCTTGCCATACTCCTGCGCGAAGCGTTTGCCAAGCGCTGACGCGCCTCGTCCAGCTCCGTGTGCCACGTGCCTGGCACCGGCACAACCGGCTTGCCAGCCGCTCAAACGTTGCCGGCCAGCCTAGGCTCTGTCTGAAAACAGTATTCTAAGGTATCGCCGAATCATCGCTAGCTGAAGCATTCCATGAAAGTTGACGGCCAATTTCTCGAATCGCGTGCCAATGCGGCGCGATTCCTTCAACCACCCG
>JADFHG010000323.1 GCA_022567365.1 Planctomycetota bacterium
CCCGCGGCCTTTGACCGACTGTAGGCCAGCCCGCTCGCGGGATCGATCCCAATTCTTCTTCAACAAGCTGCTAACCGCCGAGCGTGGCTTCCGCTTCCGCGACTTCTTCGTGCAGCCCCTCGCGCACTTCCTCGATCTGAGCCTGCGTGATCATCAGTGGGTCGAGCATCTCTTCGGTGATTGTTCCGTGCCGCGCCGTCAGATGAAAGCCGATCTGCTCGTGGCAGCAAAGTACGTCGGCCGCCTGCATCAGCGTGCCGATGGTTCGCAGTTCCTCGCTGAGGGCCTGCGGATTGTGGTGAAAGCCGACGGCCGCCCGTAGGTGCCGCGGAAACTTCCATTTCGTGGTCAGACCCATGCCGAAGGCGGAATGGTCCGTGCCGATCAGCTCTCGCTCACACTGCTGGAAGTCGATGTCTTCGCGCATGCATCGATCGATGACCTGACTCAACTTCTCCGGAAACGCCTGCCGTTCGACGAGCATGCCCAAGTCGTGAATCAGGCCGGCGACGAAGATCTCGTCGAGCATCGTCGGTTTCGTCGCCCGCTTGGCGATCTCGCGCGCCGCCACCGCCACCGCCACGCTGTGGCGCCAGAGGTCCGTCGCCGTGAACTGCTCGGAAATTCGCTTGCCCTTGAAGAGCTTTGCGATTGACGCGGCGATCGCGATATTCTTCACGGCCGACAGCCCGAGGAGCACGATGGCCCGGTCGACGCTCGCGATCTGCCCGGGCAGACCGTAGAACGCGGAGTTGACCACCTTCAGAACCTTCACTGAAAGCGCCGGGTCGTTCTTGATCACGTCGTGGAGATCGCGCGCGGTGCTCTTCGGATCCTCGACGATCTCGATGATCCGTATCGTGATTTCCGGGAGCGTCGCGATTTCCCCGATGGCCGCGAGGGCCTTCTCGACGATCTTCGCGGGTTCCTGGGTTGCTTGCAGGGGCATAATACTCCCTTGGTCTTGTGAGTCGTCGTTACGCGCGGGTTGGTCCGCTCGTCGGTGGTTTATCGTCAGGATCGTGCAAGCGAATTAGGCACACCGCTTACCGAAACGCGGGCGAGCGGAAGCGGCGCCCCAACGTCGCTCACGACGGCACGAACCAACATGTGCCTGAAACCCAAGCGGCCCTGACGTCCAAGTATCGCGGGTGCCGCCGAAGCGGTTGGTCGCCGTCGTCTCCGCGAGATCGTCGTGAAGCCCGATGCAAGACGGCCCAAACAGTATCAGTATACGATTTGCTTACGGCGATACGCCTCGTCGATGGGTATCGAAGCAACGATCTTTGCTATAAGCGAGCCGGTATCCCCGTCTCCATAGACGGTAGACCGACCAATTCTCGGACGTTTCCTGCGGGCACACGCCAACGCCTCGCGGATCGAATCGTAGCTCTCGCCTGCCTGCACGATGCTGGACCCGGCGGGTTCGCGCCCCCGCTGCCGGTCACCCACGTTGACGGACGGTGTGCCGGCAACCGCTGCCTCGATGATCCCGCTTGACGAATTGCCGATGATCACGTCCGCGCCGATCAGGGTTTGCAGATAGTGGTCACGGTCGAGCGATCGAATCACGCTCACGTCGCCGTTCCGCGCTCGTTCGAGGTGCGCGTCGATCGCCGCGATGATCCCGCGATGTCCGCGATCGCTGTTTGGATAGATGATGGTTCGGGAAAGACCCGCGTCCGCGACGGCGCGAAGGAGTTCCGCCATGATCCGGCGCTCGCGGGCAGCGGAGCGGCCCAAAGGGTGCTGCACGACAAGCCCGACGCCCCGATAGTCCCGTCGACCGTTGCCCTTGTCGGACGCCTCACGTGCCAGTTGCCTTAGCCGGTCCATTCCCGGTGCGCCAACGTGATGCACACGCTGCGGCGACTCGCCCATCCGGACCAATCGCCGGGCTGACGCGCGCGTCGCCGCAAAATGCACATGGGCCAGTTTGCTGATCGCATGCCGCATACTGTCATCAAAATCGCCGGGCGCTACGTCGCCGCCATGGATATGACCGAGGATGCGTCCCGTTGAAACCGCCGCCAGCGCCGCCGCCATCGCCTCGATGCGATCACCGAGCACCAGCACGACGTCCGTTCTCGCCGCGTCGAAGAACCTCGCGAGACCAGCAATGCCGCGCGAAAGGCCCAACGCCTGATCGAGTGGGTCGTCGTTTCCGCGCTGCATCCGGACCCGCGCGTCGATTCGCCAACCGTCGCGCTTGATCTCGTTTACCGTGTGGCCAAATCCTCGCAGGAGGTGCATACCCGTGACGGCGAGTTGCAACTCGAGGCGTCGATGCCGATTGATCGCTGCCATGGTCGAGCCAAGCAGTCCATACTCCGCGCGCGTGCCCGTCACTACGGCAACGCGTCTGATCGTCGTGGCCCGCCCTTTCCCCCGCGTCGAAGAGTTTGCGATCCCCGCGCAGCCGGTTCCGGAGTCTCCCACGCCCCGCTGCGGCCGCCGACCATGATGTCCGCCCCGGGCGCTCCCCCGTTCTCGCGAAACGCGCAGGGTCATCCGAGCATCTCCCAAGTGAGGGCCTCGTCCGGGGTAATGTCCACGAGGGTTCGACGTCCCACGACGAGGTCCATCTCGGTGGGCGCGATCCCCGAACCGGGTCGTTTCGTCGTCAGCATCCGGGGCTCGAGGAGCGATCCCGCGCTGACCGCACAAGCCGCCACAATGCTCCGGCGAGAGACGGCGCGGACGTCCTCTTCGATTTTCGTCATGCCGATCTCGCCGCTGCCAAGCGCCCGCTCGGCACCGCGAACGCGGTCGATATACGCCGCAAGCTCACTCGGCGCCAGCGACATGGCGTGGTCCGGACCGGGAGCGGATCGATCCAGGGTGAAGTGTTTCTCGATGACACACGCACCGGCTGCCGTTGCCCACCCACCGACGTGCATGCTCTCGGTGTGGTCGCTCAGCCCGCAAGGCAAACCAAAGGTCCGTCGGAGCGTCGATATGGCCCGTAGGTTGAGCGCCTCGAGCGGCGTGGGATAGCTGCTCACGCAATGCAGCAGCACCAGGCGCTTCGCACATCCGCTTGCGGACAAACGATGCACGGCATCGTGGATTTCGCCGTGCGTCGAGGCGCCGGTCGACAGGATCAGCGGGAGACCGGACACCGCGGCCGCCATAAGAAGCGGCGCGTTTACCAGGTCCGTCGATGCGATCTTGATCGCGCAAGCGCCCATCTCCGCAATCATCGCGACTGCCGACTCCGAAAAGGGCGTGGCCATGAACAGGATGGATCGGTCGGCGCAGTGCGCGGCGACCCGCTGAAACGCGTTTTCCGAAAGCTCCAAACCCCGAAGGAGTTCCCGCTGCGATCGCGCACCGGTCGATCCGCGCTGATACGCGGCCGTTGCTCCGTCTTTCGTCACGAGGTCATCCGCCCGAAACACCTGGAACTTCACGGCCGTCGCACCCGCGTCGACCGCCGCGTCGACCAGACGCAGCGCCGTGTTCACACAACCGTCATGATTGACTCCCGCTTCGGCGACCACGAACACCCGCCTGCCGGAACCTACGGCGCGACCGCCGATGATCACTTCGTCAATCGGGGACCGCGCGTTATCCGTGGTCGACATGCACGTGCTCCAATCGTGTGCGGAGAATGGCCTCCGCGATCTCGAGGTCGATCGCCTCATCGACGTCCACGGTTTCATCGCTGCGCTGCACGATTGCCCGCCTGTCCCTGCCGAGAAATGCCTGTTTGTCTTCCGGCGTTTGCAGCGCCTCGAAAAGTGCGCGGCGCGTCACGGCGGCGACCGCACCGTCGTGGTAGTACAGCGGTTCTAGGTCTTGGCGACGGTATATGCTGTTGGGGCGATACTGCCGCATGCGGTCGCCGTCGAGGCGATGCAGCCAGTCCGGATGTTGCTTCGAAACAGGTGCGACACTGCGGACCGAATCCGCGCCGCTATTAGCGAGATGCGCCACCGCGCGGTCGATCAAGCCGTCACCGCGTATGGGGATGTTGCCGTAGAGCAACACGACGACGTCGATCCGGCCACCGTGATCGGTTTCCCAGACATCCACGGCGTGGCGAGCGGCCGCGTCGACGGTGGCGGTATCCGTCGCCAGCCGGGCCGGGCGATCAATTACCTCGATGCCGACTTCTCTGGCAAGGGACTTGGCAGCCTCGCAATCCGTCGTCAGAACGACGGATGAAAGGCGCTTTGATGCCCTCGCATGATCGAAGGTATATGCAATGAGCGGTCGGCCGAGCAGGCTCCGCACACACTTGCCGGGGAGACCCTTACTGCCGGCGCGCGCGAGTATGACGCCGAGAACAGTCATGACTGTCTTGAATATCGGTCAGCGAGGGGGATACGCTTGATGAGACGTCGTTGGCTGGACCACTCCGATAGGGGCACGAAGGCGCGCCGACGTACGTGTTTGGCGTGTAGCAGCCACCCCCCGCGGCGGCCATGGAAGTTCGGGGGTGTTTCGCATGCCTACGTCCGACACGGGCGGCGGGCGCTACCGTGCGTTGGCGGAACCCCCCCAAACACGTCGGCGCGGGCGGGAATCAGACCGCGAGCGCGTCGATCAGGGACGGCGAGAGGAACTCCCCAAGTCGCTTGAGGGCGCGGCGCTCGATCTGCCGGATGCGCTCCCTGGTCACACCGAACCGCTGGCCGAGCTGTTCGAGGGTCATGGTGTTGCCGGATCCAGAGAGTCCGAAACGGTCGGTGACGATTTCGCGTTCTCGCTCCGATAGCTCGGACATGCCCTCGGCAATGATCTCGCGGACTCGCTTCTTGTCCGACGCGGGGACGCCTCCGCTTGCCTTGTCCGGGACATCGGAAAGCACCTCGTTTTGCCCGGTGACGTACCGCTTGCAGTGGTAGTGTTCTTCGGGGATCGAGCGAGCGAAGTTCTTCATGATGGCCCAGCTCCCGTACGTGCTGAACTTGGTGCCCCGTGCGTAGTCGAAATTCTCGACGGC
>JADFHG010000324.1 GCA_022567365.1 Planctomycetota bacterium
CGTGGCGTTTCTTGATTCGGACGACGAGTAGCTTCCGGACAAGCTCGCGCTCCAACTCCATCTGTTCGAACTCAGACCCGAACTGGGCCTGGTGTTCGGCGATTATGCGTTTGTTGGCGGCGACGGTGTGCGTCATGAAAGCGCTCTGGCGGCCGCCGGAAGTATCGCACTGATCCTACCCAATGAAACGGTGTCGGCTGATCTCCATGTGTGCCCAGCCGATTTCTTCGAATATCTTCTGAGCGAGTATTTCATCGCGACGATCGTCGGTATGGTGCGACGCGACGTGCTCGGCGACTCGATCCGTTTCCCCGAGGGGTTGGGCTATGCGGAGGAATGGTTGTTCTACCTGCGCGTGGCGCACGTGTGTCGCGCTGGGTTTGTAAGCCGACCTCTATGTATCCATCATCACGTGATGGGAAGCCTCGCGCGTACCGACCCACAACGCAACACGCTGCGACTGAGAGACCTCTTGCTCGAGACTCTCCGGTCGTTTCCGGAACTCACGCGACGGCAGCGCCGTCTCGTCCGGGCGAATCTCGCACGGACGTGTCGCCAGTCGGGCTACGACGCACATCGATCGGGGCACTACGCGAGTGCGGCGCGCTTCTTTATCGAGTCGTTTCGTTGCCAAGCGGCGATCGGGTCGGTTTGGGACGCCGGGCACTCAGCCATATTGTCATGGAAACAAGGCGCATCGAGGGGTCGTGCGGACAAGGCCACGGTTCAAGGCTCAGCAGAGTCCGTCCGATAGACTATACGATCGACGGGGTTGACTCGTCGGCGTGTGCCCAGTGAGTGCAGGTGTCGGGAGCAATGCGATGCACACTACCGCACTCACCCATTCGTCCGCCGGTTCGGTGGGCCGCGGAGTCTGGGAGCGCGCCTGGAAGAATGAGCCAACCGACGCCAAGGACGCTCGACTTCTTGACCGCGAGCGCCGCGGTCCGCGATGGACGGCGATCGTCGAGCAACTTGAACAGACTTTCGGCACCCTTGACGGATTGAGGACGGTGGAACTGGGAAGCGGTCGCGGAGACCTTTCCGTACTGTTGGCCCAACGCGGCGCGGTGGTGACGTTGCTGGACTATACGCCCGGCGCGCTCACCTCCGCGCGGCGCCGTTTTCAGCGCCTCGGGCTGTCCGGCGAGTTCGTTCAGGGGGACATGCTGGGATCGCTCGCCGAGCAGCGCGGGCGCTTCGACGTCGCGTTGTCTTCCGGCGTCATCGAACACTTCAAGGGAACCCAACGGACACAAGTCGTTCAGGCGCATCGTCACGTGCTTCGCCAAGGCGGCATTGCGATTATCAGCGTGCCGCATGCCTGGTGCCTTCCCTATCGTCTTTGGAAAGGCTGCCTGGAGTTGCGCGGTTGGTGGCCCTACGGCATGGAAATCCCATACTCGAAGCGTGAGCTGACCGACCGCGCCCGACGCGCCGGTTTCGTGAGAACGGCCGCGCGGACGATGTGTTTCTGGCAGTCGGTGGGTGATCACTGCGGTCGCGGTCTGTTTGGCCGCGGCCCGGACTGGATCGAGAAAGTCTCCTGGTTGGATCGATTCATGGGTGTGACGTTGCTTCTCTTTGCTTGGCGCGATGGAGATCGCGAACTGGTGGGAGCGGACGGAGAGGCTGTGTGTCCCTAGCGGGTCGTTGCTATTACGCGCTCGGCCGAACCCGGATTGGCCACAATCTTCTGCGCGCCGTAGTCGCATCATTGCGACGCCGCGGCGTCATGCGGGCGTTCCACATCCCCTACGACGCCCTACGCATGGACCACACGGCTGTACGCGAATTGATGAGGCTCTGGCGCCGTATTCACTGGGACGCGGGTGATATGATGCCTGCGGAGCAGCTTCTCGCGATCTACGAGTTGGCCGTTACGTGGCCCGTGGATGGTGACGTCGTGGAACTCGGTGCGTGGACCGGCCTCACGACGTCCTATCTCGCCGCAGCGTGCCGCGCACGTGGAAAGGGTCATGTATACGCCGTCGATACCTTCAAGGGTTCGCACGAGGCACTGGACCACTACATCTCGGTCGAGCGATTCGGCGGGGACACGCTCTCGGCGTTCCGACAACGGATCGCAGCGGCGGGCGTCGGTGGGCAGATCGACGTGCTTGTCGGATTGACGTCGGAGATGGTGCATGCGTATCGCGGCGTGGCAATTCGCGTCCTGTTCATCGATGCCGACCACTCCTATGAAGGAGTTCGGCGCGATTTCGAGCTTTGGTCGCCGTTGGTCGCGCCTGGCGGATTGATCATCTTTCACGATTACGTGGGTGCGCCCGGCGTCACAAAATTTGTCGACGCGGAGGTCAGCAGCAACGGCGACTACGAGTCGGCACCGGGCCATGTGGTGGAGAACGTCTTTGCGGTGACCAAGAAGACCGACAATCCCCGCGCGGTCGATCGCACCGCCCTCCGGGCGCTCGAACCGCACAGGGTCCAAGCCACGGTACGCGTCTCATGAGAATCACGTTGCTCGCCCATCGCTATTGGCCACATGTCGGCGGGGTGGAGAAGTACGTCCACGAACTGGCGAAGGCGCTGGTCGGTATGGGCAACGTCGTGAACGTGGTGGCCGGCGACACCACCGGCGGACTGGTCCAACGTGAAGACCGCGACGACGTCGCGATCCACAGGTTCCCCGCCACACGCTCGAAAGCGCGATGTCGTCTGTGGTTCATTCGAAATCACCGGTTGTTCACAAAGGCCGATGTCGTGCACATCAGCAACACGCATATGTTGGAGTATTTCCGAGGGATGATCGGTCTGGTCGTCGACAAGCGGCGGGTCTTTCTTACGCGGCATGGCATGTCCTACAAGTGCCCGGTACCGTCGTCGGAGCGCGCCAGGGCCCGCAGATCGCTGAACCACGTCGCGGGCGTGGTGCACGACGGGGCGTTCATCGGCAAGTGGCTCGGTGTGGCCGCGACGATCTGCCCGGATCAAGGACTCAGCCCCGAGGCGGACGCCCGACGGGTGGCACCGGAGCCGCCTCCAGATTCGGCGGTTTACATTGGACGATGCGAACGCGATACCGGCGCTCGTATGTACGTCGATGCGGTACGAGAACTCACGCTGAAAAGGCATATTCCGTTCAGGCTCGACATGTACGGTTCGGGGTCTCTGGTGCCCGAACTCCGGACGATCGCGCAGCGCGAGGGGCTTCCCGTGGTGTTTCACGGGTCAACGCCCGACGCGCAGGACCACATCTCCACCGCCTGCTTTGCCTATGTTGACGGGCGCATGGTCATGCAGGAAGCGATGGCGCGCGGGCGACTCGTCCTCGCCGGATACACCGACGCGCTCAAGCGGGACTACGTGTGCGGTGAGCGATTCAGTCCCTTCCTGGTTCCCGTCTCCAACGCAACGGAACTCGTCGATCGGACGATCTACTTCATCGAGCACGCTGACGAACGGAGACGAATGACCGAGCGGGCGTTCGATCATGCCTGTACCCTGACGTGGCGCCGAACCGCGGCGGCGTTCATGGACATGTGGCAACAACGGCTCCCGCAAACGGGCCGGCCCGCGGCGAGACGCACGCGAATCGCCCATCAGGGCGTTGGCAGGAAGAATGTCCAACGTGTCATGGTGAGGTCCGCGGATGGGATTGACTATAAGACCGGGCTCTCGCAACGTGATGACCGCGGTCCGATTCGCGTCCTGGTGGATGCGCGGATGCTGATGGGGGCGCTTCTCCGGTGTCGCGCGATACGTGACGCGTCTGATTGACGAATTAGGTCGCATGGATGGAGTCCGGGTCGTCGCGCTTTGCGGGCGAACCGTTCCCGAGGTGCTCGCCGCCCGTGATGACGTGGAAACGCTTGCGACCAACTTCGATCGGTCCGACCGAACCGCAATCCGGCGACTATGGTGGGAGGAGACGCAGCTCGTTCGCTGGATCCGCGAATCGCATGCGGACATCTTCCACGCAACGTGGAATACGGGGATCCCGTGGCGATGTCCCATTCCCTCAGTGTTGACCGTCCATGATCTGATACCGCTGCACGACCCGGATACTCATTTCTCTTCGCGCTCCCAATTCGCCGCGTACCGTCATGCACTGCGCTCGTCGGTCGCACGCGCGGTCAGGACGATTACCGTCAGCGATCATGTCCGGAGAGACCTGAGTAATACCTTGGGATTGGTCGGGAATCGGGTCATTCCAGTCCACAACGGAGTGGACATGCCTCTGCACAGGGTCGATGACTCCGGATCGGATCAGCCCCCTTTCGTATTGCACGCTGGTGGGCCACTGCCGCGCAAGAACGTGGCGGCGGTCTTTCGCGCGATGGACGAATATTGTTCCCGCCATTGCGAATCGCTTGAAGTGAGGGTGACGTTCTTGGAGGAGGACCTCTGCCACGAGGCGCGCCGCGTGTTCCGGCAAATGCGACAGTCCAAACAGGTCCGTTTCATCGGGCATGTCGATGATCGGGTGCTCTCCGAACAATATACAGCCGCACGGGCGCTTCTGGTGCTCTCGCGGGATGAGGGATTCGGCCTGCCGGTCCTCGAGGCCATGGCCCACGGTTGCCCGGTGATCGCCGCCTCGAACGCTTCACTGCCGGAAATCGTCGGCAACGCCGGCGTGCTGGTTGATCCCGAGAACGAGCGATCCGTGGCGGATGAATTGCACCGCGTTATTGCGGACCCCGCGTGGCGCGATCGACTTGTGCGGCTCGGGCGGACGCGGGCAAAGCGGTTCGGATGGGACGTTTGTGCTCAACGCGTGCGCGAGGTGTACGATATCGCGCTCGCCGCCGCGTCATTTTCCCAGCAGCGGCAAAGCCGTATTAGATGGGGGCCGAGCAGGTCGTCACAGGCAAGGCCCACGGTTCCGTCCTGAGTGGAACCCGTCGATCGATTTCGATGGGAGGCGCGGAGTCCGGAACGCCTTGTGGAGCCCCTCTTCACCGACCGATCACCGTGCTT
>JADFHG010000325.1 GCA_022567365.1 Planctomycetota bacterium
CGCGGGCTTTGGTTTGGAAACGTGTTACGTGCTGTCAATCCCGCGGCGCCTCGCGCCGTGCGGGTGACGGCAAGCTCGCGGAACCGCGTAGGTCGGGCTCGGCCCGACCTACCGCTCTACTCCGGCAACGTCGCCCCGAGGAACTCGGGATACTGACCGGCGCCGTTGAGCAGGTCGATCACCCGGAGTACGTCGTTCGCGTTGGTCGCGCCGCTCCGGTCCGCATCGGTTTGATACGGCGGGAACGGACCGATGACACCGTTCAGGTTGTCGATCAGCGTCAGCACATCGCTCGCGTTGCTGAGTTTGTCGTTGCTCACGTCCGCCGGCAGGTAGCCGATACGCACGCTCGTATTGCTCGGCGTGTGCGTCACGATGGTCCATGCCTCGACCGGGATGATATCCGTAAACTCGAGGAATAGGTCGCTGCCCGATGGCGTCACGCTTTCCACGTCGGGCGCCGCGCCCGGCGGGTTGGACGTAATCGCGAAGTCGCCGATACCGATCGGTGTCGCGTCGCCGTTAAACGTCAGTTCGATGCCGCTCCAGCCGTCGGGATTCGAACCATCCGGCTCGAACGGCTGCCGTGCGTCGATCGCACCGTCTTCGGGATCGCTCGAGGCAATCCCCAAGGGCACGTCGCCCTCGGCGAGGTCGAGCAAGCCGCCTTCGACGTTTTCGAGTATCTGGGAGAATTCGAGGATCAGCTCGAAGCCCGCCTGGAACCGGACGCTCTCATCGATCGTGAAGGGTTCCGATTCGCCGAAGATGTTCAGCGTGCCGTCTCCCGTAAAGGTCACGTCGAGCACGGCCACGCGTTCCGGCGTCTCGTCGAGATGGATGATCGTACCGGGAATCGGGTTGAGCCCGATGTAGATCGCGCTGAAGATGTCCGTGCTCTCGTCGACGAGGTAGAGGAAATCTTCATCGATACCCTCGAAATCGAACGTCACCGCGTCCACGGTCACGCCCGTCGATAGCCGCGAGTCGAATTGGATCTGGCGCAGGTCGAGGATCTCTTCGTTTGCGGCGGAGATCAGGACGTCGACGGTGAACTGCTGTCCCGGCGAGAGGCTCTCCGGCGGTACACTGGGAACCAGATCGACGACCACGACGGCCGTCGTGAGGGGCGTCTCGTCGGTGACGGTGATCGGGAAATCGTCCGTCACCGTAACGCCGACTTCGGTCCACTCCACGTGGAGCACGGCCGCCGTGTCCATGGGCACGTCGTTCGGTGTGAAGAACCCGCCGTCGATCGTCCCGACGAACGCGGGCGTGACCGACCATTGCGCAAACGGACCGACGTCGTGCGGCACGCCGAGCGTATAGAAGGTGGTCGCGTCATAGTTGGCCGTCTCGTCTTCCGGAACCACCGTTGGCCCTTCAATGACGATTTCGATCGGCGGATCCCATTCATCGATACACGTTCGCGTGTTGCGATAGGCGATGATTTGGGGCTGGGTCAAAACCGGGTGGAACTGATTCACGCAGGTGAGGAAGTTGTTCATCGTGTACGAGGTGTTTTGGACGTGGTCCGCGTTCCAAAGGTGGCCCAGTTCGTGGGCGGCGAGGTCGGTCGAGCAGGCGAAGCTCGGGCAGCAGCAGCAATCGTTCTGGGAGTAGCAGTATCCCGTGGTGTTGCAAATGCCACCGAACCCCCACGCCTCTCCGATGATACCACCGTTGATGTTCTTGCCGGTAAACAGCTTCGCGACGTCGCGCTGAATGCCCTGTTGGTTGTTGAGCCATTCGTCTCTGAATTGGACGAGCAAGTCGTGGCTCTCGGTGGCGCTGTATGGATCGGGCTCCGACGTCCGCACGAGGATCGTCGTGATCAGATGCGTGATCTGGACCTCCTCCTCATACTGACCGTTCATACTGTTGATCACCGCGTTGATGCGGTTTTGCACGCCGGTAACGCTGCCCCAATGGAAGAAAAACTCGACGTCGGCGTCGCATGCGAGCTCGGTCACGTATACGCCGGGGGTCGTGTCCGGAGGAATGCCACCGGCGGTCCCGCCACCGTCATCGTTGCCAGCGGGCCGGTGCTCGAGCCCGCACTTTCGCCCGCTCGACATCACATCAACTCCGAGGTAGAGGACGTGTTGATCAGCGGTCACACCAGGCATCCGCGGGGCGATGGGCTCGATCCAATACTTGACGCCGTCCGGGAAATACAGCGTCGCGTAAAGGCCTTCCTCGAACCATGACGCAACGACGCGGCTGTGCGGGACCTCTTCGATCGTGCCGTGATACGTGCGGACCGGCCCGGGCTCCGCGATCACGAAGGAACCGTCCGGCTGCTGAACGCGGACTTCGTACGAATCCGCTCGGACGGACTTTGGGGCCATCTTCAGCGTGTACGGTTGCCCGTTGATGGGGACGACCGCGGTCGCGAGTCCGCCGGGCGTGCCCTCCACCGTCAACGTGATGACGCTGCTCGCCATCAGATTGAACGTGTCGTTCACCTGCGACGCGAATTCGGATGCGGGAAAAACCTCGCCCAGTCGCGCCGACCGGCTCGCAAGACCCTGCACCTGCGCCATCACGGTTGACGCCGTGCAGACCACGACGACCGCCACACATCTCGCGCAACCAGCGAGCGTCCGCGCACCAAACCCTGTTTTCGTTAGACCGATCACTTTGACCTCCCTTAGATATCGACGACTGAAACACCCCACGCCCGACTTCCGAACCTCGCGGACAACCAATGCGCCATTCCCCATTAGCATCGTTCACCCAGGCAGGGCGGGCGCGGCACGCACGCGCCGCTACCCACCGGAGACCGCATCGCGCACGGCGTTCAGCCGAATTCGCTAACGCGGTCGACCCGCAAGTCGAACGAAAAATGCGTGTCGGATTACACGGTCCGGTACTGTGGGGGGACAGCCGGCACGACCACCGAGTGCTATGGGCGACAAACGCCCTGCCATTCAAACGAACGGTCGACGAAGCCATTGTTGGACGACGCAGAACGCGGCGCGACCGCCATGCGCATCGCTCTCGGCTGCAATATTATCCACCCTGACCGGTGATTTATCAAGGCCAAAATTAAGAGCCAGCGAATACACGCCGACTACGAGAATAAGGTGCGGGTGTCTTTATTCGTGTATAGCTTTTGTTTTGGCGCCGCCTGGTGCGTGGAGCGTTCGTCGACGCCTACCCGCCGGTTCGCTCGAGTATGTGAATCGTCGGGCTGACTTTGCCGGCACCGCGCGTGCCCCAGCCGGCGATGGCCGGCAGCCAACGGTTTGGAGGCAGAAAACGCCTCTGGAAGGACGCAACCAACCCATAGCCCAATCGGCCGGCCAGCAGTTCCGCCATGCATTCGCGCTCGTCGCTCGTGAAGTCGTCGTAGTTGTGGCTGACCAGCAGTACATAGGGCGGGGGCTGATCCAGCAACCGCTCCCGGGTCATCTCGAGGACCGTCGACCGGCGTCCGATACGCGGCAGCCTTGGCAGGTACTGCCGGTGAGCAAACACACCGATCGCCTCGTCGGCGCGCACATGCTCGACCAGCCACTCTTCCGCGCGGTAGCGGGTGTCGTTCGTCATGTCCAGATCCACCGCCGCGCAGTATCCAAAGGAGAGCGCGAAAAGGGCGAAAACCGTCCCATAACGCAGCGGCGCCGGAACACGTTTCGAGCCCACCAGCCGGTCCATACCGTGTCCCAGGAGAATCGCCAGGCACGCGTATACGGGAAACAACATGCGCGCGTAGACCATGCCCGCATATGAACAAACGACGAGATAGTACGTGACACACGGCGTCACCATAATCAGCGCTTCGCGTCGTTTGCGCACGAGCGAATAGATCGTGGCCATGCCCATCGCGATCAACAGAGGCCAGCCCAACGCCTTGGCGGCCACCGCAATCGCTTCGCGGGCGAGCCACAGCGGACCCTCGTATGCCTGATTGAAGTCCGCGATCCCCCGACCCTGTATGTAGTACGACACCAGTCGGTTCCAGTACGTCCGCGGGCTGACGAAGAGGCCTTGGATCAACGCATACGGAACCGCGCAACACACAAGACCCAGCAGCAGTTTGGGCATGACCGCCGCGAGCATCGCCCCCGGGGTTGCCGCGCCGGCGCGCCGCGCGCGAATGACCCGTCCCACGATCAATACGAGGGCCACGCCGACGTACATGCCGGCCACCGCGTCCTTGGTCGCGACGGTCACGGCTGTGAGCACGCCCAGCACCGCGAAGCACCACGCCCGGTCCGTGCGCCACGCCTGGATGTACGCCAACAGGCTGAGCGAAAACCAGAACATGTGTGGGATGTCCAGATTGCCCAGGTGAGAGAAATACGTCCACTCGGCGCACGTCGCGAGCGTAAGACCGGCGCAAAAACCGACCCATCTACGTCCAAAGAGAAGCCATCCCGCGCCGGCGGTTGCCAGCACGGCGCCGAGGCTCATGAAGACGCTGATCCAACGAGACCTCATGATCAGCCGGGCGATCTTCTCCTCCGCGGGCGGCACAAACAAGGGTTCCACGCCCGAATCCCCCGGGGTAGCATCGAGTAGCGGCGGTGAGCCGTCCTGAAACGTCTGAACCCACTTCATCTGCCCGTTGGATTGCCACTCCTCGAGCATCGGCGCGTACGCCAAGTCGTTGATGAAGAAATGAAACGGCGGATAGTGCGTTCGCCACCCATCGGGCCATCGCCCCATCTGCGCGAGGGTCCGCGTGCCCGCGACCGTATCGGGGGCCCACGACACGTCTGACGGCATGCCCCACGAAAGCCCCCACGTGCTCAGCGTCAAGGAAACGGTCGCGAGGACCAGCCCACCGAAAATCGTCAGCGCCAAGGCGTGACGTCGTATACGTGGGCGGAGAGACACGCGCGCCTCGGATGCGTCGGAGGCGGCGGGTAAACCGGATGCAACGGACAAGTCGGAAGGGTCGGAAGGGTCGGAAGGGTCGGCA
>JADFHG010000326.1 GCA_022567365.1 Planctomycetota bacterium
GGATCACCGATCTGGAAGGGAAGATGCCTGACGCGGGCCGTTTGGACGAGCTGCTAGGGGAGCGGGTTGAAAGGGCGGTCGGAACGGCAAAGAACCAGTTGGCGCGTGATTTGCGCAATGACGTGGTTGAGCTGCGACGCGACATCAGCAATCGAACAGCGCTCGAAGAGCCGGTCGGCGCCATGCTGGAGTCGTGGAAGCGAAAGGAGGGTATCGCTGATCTTCAAAGCACCAACGAGTACATCATGCCGGTCGGAGTCGTCATCGCGCTGGCCCTGCTGGGCAACGCCGGTCTTGCGCTTCGTCGCCGAGACACCAAGGAGGTTGAAGACGCGCTTCGCGGCGCGGAACAGGCGAGGGTCGTCGCCGAAAACGCGATGAACGCTGCCGACCTCGTGCGAAACGACGTCAATTCCCTTCGGGACGAGATTCCCCGACCCCGCAGGCGCAAGGCTAGGGAACCGCAGAAGAAGGAACAGAAGCCCGCGACGGGATTGCCCGGGCCATAGAAGAGGGGAGCAAAGGCGGATAGCGCGTCCGCCGAGAGACGATGAGTTGTTCGCCTAACGTGCTTCCGCGGCCGATGCCCTTCTACGTCCGCCACGGGGGGCGGCCGCTATGTTTCAATGGGCGACGGCTACGTTTCAACGGGCCATCGGCACCGGCGGCACGGGGCGTTGTGGATTGTGCTTGGACAAGAGGAGGTCGTGAACGATGGCTGGAGAGTTCGATCTGGTATTCGAGGGCGGCGGCGCGAAGGGGACCGTCTTTGTCGGCGCGCTCCGCGCGTTCGAGGAGCGAGGGCACACCGCGCGGCGGCTTGTGGGGACGTCGGCCGGCGCGATCGCCGCGACGTTGCTCGCCGGCGGGTACAAGGCCGCGCCCGCGCCGGGCGAAGAGGTGAGCGAGTTCGAGCGGGCCGCATTGGAGACGGATGCGAACGGCCGCCCCGTGTTCGAGGGCTTCATGGACATTCCATCGGCCGAATCGCTCATGGATGACCCGGCCGTCCTCGCCGAAAGCCTCACGCAGAGGATCTTCCAGGTTGTGGATTTTCCCGGCATTCCGGACTTCGCCGAGAAGATGATGGACCGATGGCTGATCCGGCAGCTCATGAAGATCGCGGCCTACCGAGAGCTGTTCTCGTTCATCGAGTTGGGTGGGCTGTACGCGGGCGTTCGTTTTCGGGATTGGATTCGCTCGAAACTCGCGCTAAAGGGTCTCGATGGGCTGACTCTGAAACAGTTTTTCGACAAGACGGGCAAGGATCTTTCGCTCCTGGTTACGGACACGACGGCACACGAGCTTCGCGTGCTCAATCATCGAACGGCGCCCGCGTGTCCAGTCGACATGGCGGTCCGCATGTCGATGAGTATCCCATTTGTGTTTCAGGAGGTGGCGTGGAATAGGGGTTGGGGTCCATACCAGGAAAAGGGGAAGCCGGTCGAGGATCTTGCCGGCCACACGATGGTGGACGGGGGGGCGCTGTCCAATTTCCCGTTGCACCTCGTCACGTCGAACGACACCGCGGTCGAGGCCGTCATGGGCGACGTATCCGCGGACGCCGCGGGCACGATGGGCCTATTGATCGATGAGACGCTGCCGGTTGATGATTGTGGATCGCCGTCGGACGATTGCGAGGACGATGAGAAAGACGGGCTGCTGGGCGACCGACGCCGCCTCAAATCGATAAAGCGCGTGACGCGGCTGATCAACACGATGATGGAGGCCCATGACAAACAGGTCATCGAGGCCCACGCCGATGTCGTCTGCCGTTTGCCGGCAAAGGGATATGGAACGACCGAGTTCGACATGAGTGACCGCCGCAAGGATGCGCTGATTCAGGCAGGCCGCCGCGCGATGGAGGCGCATTTGGACCAACGCGGGTTGTAGAAGTCTGTTGAGCAGCGACTTCGTTCGGGTGCGGTACGATATTCAACCGGTCAACATGCGGGATGAAAACCCGCGCTACCCTATCCTCGACGGGCTGGTCGGTGTGCTCAGGTTCGTACGCCAACGGACGAGACGACATCATGACTTCAGAAGCATCATCGATGAACACCACACGTCTCAAAGAAGCCATCGACCGGCATCGTAGGCGTCTCATGGCGATGGACCGCGTGGAAGGCGTCGGCGGAAGTACACCGACCGACGACCCCGCGCGCCGCTTCGTCGTCGGATACCTCGGTGTGATCGATTCGCCGCCCGAGCTACGGGGAGCGCTTAACGGACATCCCGCCCGTTGCGCATCCATCGGCGACCGCCAAGAAAACCGAAAGCAAGAAGAAGGTCAAAAAGACCGTAAAGAAACGACGTCCACGCGGACGATGAGTTCTCCTGGGTTGGGTGCGGCGCTCTCTCCGCGATCGGCCGTCCGTGCGGTTGTCATTTGACTCCGTTCGGGCGGTCGAGCCCAGCTCCGGCCCCTCACGACATGGCGGTCGAACCCGCCGCAACTCCCGAAGATCGGCCCCATTCCGACCCGAGGCAGCTCCAAGTCGATGCCGGTCTTACACCCACGTTACCGGACGACGGCGCGCCGCCGTATCCTCCACGTTCACCTGAAATCCATCGGGTGTCGTCATCTCACTCCCGCCGCGAGCCACTCCGGGTAGTGCGGGCCGCAACCGGAGTTGGCATGTGCCCGCCAGGCGCGCATGGCGAGCGAGTGTCACTTAACGGCATCGGGACGTCGAGCGGTTTGGCGAAGGCTCTGCGTGCCCGATAATCGGAGCCGTTCCCGTCGTCCGATGGCTGCGGCAATTCGTTCTAGAGACGGGTCAACGGCGGACCGATTTAACCAGTGGCACAACAGTGCGGATGGTGTGCGGCGGCGCGGGATCGTCTGTGGCGGTTGCGCGCGCCGATGCGGACCTTGGCAGGTGGAATCAATGCCGAAGCTATTTGACGCCATCTTGGAACTTCGGATCAGCGAGTCGGAAATGCGGTGGATCCTCGACGATCTCGAGGGCCGGGATGGTCGCAGTGAGGACTCGGGACGGCGTTCGATTCGCCATCGGCTTTGCGGTCTATCCGTGGTCATGATACCGGTGACGTCCGGCCAGAGAATCGCTCATCGCGTTTGGACCCGAAACGTCTCGCGGCATGGAGTCGCATTTCTTCACGTGCACCTGATACCCACGGGGACTCTGCTGCGAATCATGTTGCCGGTCGGACCTAGCGGCGAAAAGGTGGCAAAGGAAGCGGTGGTCAGGCGCTGCCGACACCTGCACGGGACGATTCATGAGGTGGGCGCGGAGTTTTGTTCGTTTGCCAGGGAGAGGTCTCGCCGATGAAACGGTCACGGCCAACGCAGCACAAAGAAACCGGTACGCGGCTGGGGCCTCGATGGGGAACGGGCACACCGGCCATTCTCCGAATGGTATCGGTTGGTGTCGGTATGGCAACCGACCCGCGTCGCATCGCAGTACACGATGGGACACCGCCGGCGAAGATTGCGGAGGGAACAACATAATGGCTCGTCGCGAAAATTGTTTGCGGTCCGAACTGACCGCACTGTTTGCGAAAGCGAAAATGCCCACGAGCCCGGCGCTCGCGGCGCGTATTCTGGAGTTGATCGACGACCCAAACGCCGGCGCATCGGACTTTGCCGCCGCCATTCGAGTCGATGGAGCGCTCAGCGCCCGCCTGCTCAAGACCGCCAACTCGGCCCACTATGCTCAACGGATCCCGGTGACCACGGTCGAGCGTGCCGTTACCGTGCTCGGCATCCGGAGCGTCAAGTCCGCCTCCCTCGGCTTTCAGCTCGTCGGCCATTTGGACAAGCTTGGCGGCGCCCCGTTCGACATGCGGACGTTCTGGCAGCATTCGCTGTTGCGCGCTTGTGTGATGCGTGCAATCGCCAAACGACTGATACCCGATCGCGAGGAAGAGGCGTTCTTGATCGGATTGTTGCAGGATTGCGGTATACCCCTACTCGTGCAGGTACTCGGTTGTGGGTATGCGACGTTGTACCGGTCGAGACACTTGTCGCCCACGGCGTTCCATCGCGTCGAGAAGGAGTCGTTCCCCCACACGCACGTGGAGGCCGTGCGGGTGATGGCGGCGGAGTGGCGCCTTCCGGATGTCATCGCGAGTCCATTGTGCAACCACCACCGGCGACCCAAACCGGCCCAAGACCCGGACGAAACGGAGCGGCTCACCACCATCAGCTACTTCGTAGGTGCGCTCGGTTTTGCGAGCGATATGACGGTTGACCCGGAGGAAAAGGAACTCGCAGGATTCCGTGCTTCCGTCTTAGGCCTCGATGACGAGGCTTGGCAGCGTGTCTTGAGTCGTGCGGGCGACGAGTACCAGCGTGCGGGGATACTGTTCGGCGACCAACTGCCGGAGAGCCTCGACGTGACGGACCTGCTCAGTGAGGCGAATCGTCAACTCTGCAAGGTCGCCGGTGATGCCGACACACGCCTCCTCGACATCGAGGCCGAACGCGAATCCGTTCGTCGGGAGCAGCAACGCCTGGAAGGTGCCCTACGCGAGTATCGCGAACGGGCCGCGCTGGATCCCCTTACCAACATACTCAACCGCGGTGCCATAACCGAAGTGACCCGCAGAGCGATCGAAGAGAACCTCGATTCCGGCGCCGCAATCGGAATGATCTTCGCGGACTTGGACGACTTCAAGAAACTCAACGACACCTATGGGCACGGCGTCGGCGATAGAGTGCTGAAGGCGACGGCCGGGCTCCTGACGCGCGAAGTCGGACAGGTGGGAAGCGTAGGGCGGTACGGCGGTGAGGAGTTCGTGGCCGTCCTGAGAGGGGTGACGCCCGATGCCACCCGCGCCATCGCGGAGCGGTTCGTCCAGCGTTTGCGCGGGCTCGACACGGCGCCGCTCGGCTTCGAGGGGACGGTGACGTGCAGCCTGG